>DATLUO010000254.1 GCA_035533075.1 Pirellulales bacterium
GGCGGTGTTCCGCGCCGCGGCATACCAACCGCAGAGCGCCGCTGCCGCTGCCGTGGCGGCCAGCATCATGCGCAGGCTCCAGCGAAAGCGCGGCCGATGTCGGCGCAGCAGCCATTCGCAGGCGGCCGCCGGTGCCGCCAACAGCACGAGCCAGACGGCAAGATTGCACGTCAAGCGGACGGGACTGAAACAATCGCCAAGCACGCCCGACGGACCATACGTGAACCAGAGAATTCGTTGCCGCCACAGCAGCGGCCAGCCATACGACATGCTCCAAGCGCCAAACATTTTGGTTTCTAATCTGCGGTCCCGCGAGCCCACGCCACCCGCAGTTCCGGGGCCGCCAGCCCGCCTAGGCGGGCTGGCAGCCGCGGAACTGCGGGTGGCGGAAGAGACCGACCCCCTCTAGAAACTAACGTGAGCCTCCGCCCGGCAAGCGGGCGGCATCGCGCGGAACAAAAGCATCATGTCCAATGGTCCGCGAACGTCGTGACGCTGCAAGCCAATCCTGCCGTATCCTGCAAGGCTCCCGTCTCTCGCTCGGCCGTCCCTCACGATCGGCACGGGCAGCCCAACCAGCCCCGACGCGAACGGCAGCCAAAAAAGATTCGTTGACCGACGAGCAAACCTCCGATATGATTGTCTGTGCGGTAAAGACACTGTACCGTGCTAGAGGAATAACCCGCTGTGCGAAACGTCTCCGGAAGGGAGGCGTGCTCTCGAAAGGGAGCTAGGCAGCGGGTTTTTCTTGCGCTTAGGGCCAAGCCCGCACCTCAAACTCGCGTCTTTTGACCAGCAACCGGAAACGGTCGTCGCCCTTGAAGGAACGCATCACGGCCCCGCAGATCATGTCGGCCAACTGGATCAAGTCGTTGCCCGACGAATCCGAAAGCTTGCTGCGCTTTACGGTTCTTTTGCCCGATGCTTCCTTGCTGATTTCCGCAATGTGCCGCGTCAGGTGCCGTCCGAACTCTTCGCCACCACCGCGATCGATTTCTAAAAATGCGTCCTCGATATGCGGCTTCAACAGCTCGAACGCGAAGCCGATCACGTATTGGTAAAACGCCTTCTTGATTCGCAGGTCCGGCACGGCAAGTTTCCGCTTGTCAAAGACCGCCGACATGTAAAAGAAATCATGTGCGGCAACCGCATTTAGGAAGTATTCGCGGACGCGATTGCTGCTCTTCGAAAACTTGAACTCCGCCGTCGCAGGCAATTTTAACTCGCCACGAATGGCCTTGATCCGATCGCGGCACGCGTCCGCAGCATCCTCGGTGCGGAAAACCGCCGCGGTCACAACGAACAGCGGCGTCGAGCCGCGTTCGATATCGAACCCAGGATCCCCTGATTCGTCGACATAAACGAGCACCGTCGCACTCCATCTCGGCATAGCCTTCGCTAGAACGCCATCGCTTCGATTGTGCCGCAACAGTACCCTCCAAGCCAGAGCGGATCTAGGCTGACGGTGATCGCCACGCTTGCCGTTCTGCCAATTCGCAATTCGCAATTCGCAATTCGCAGTCCCCTCTCCATGCCCCGCTCCTTCACCGCCAACTTCCTGACCCAGGCCAAAAGCAAATCCGCCCGGCCCTATCAGGTGCTCGAAGTCGATTGGGGCGGAACGACCGGCACGGTCTACTACCTCGATCGCCCCGCGGCGTCGTTTATCAATAACGACGGCCACCGCCTGCCGACTTCGGGCGTCGATAACAACGTGCTCGTGCTCCAGTGGCCGGCCGTGTCGCTGTCGCTCAAAGAAGGCGCCATCGGCGCGACCGATCAAACACAGGTCACACTCGACGATGCCAACGGCGCGCTCACCGCCATTCTCAACACGCAAGAACAGCAACGTAGTCTGGTCCGCGTGTGGCGGATGTTCGACGACCCCTCGTGCCATTGGGGCCGCGACGCCGGGCTGATGCTCGCCGGCTGTCTGCGGCCGTTCGATTGGACAGCCAAAGACAATCAGCTCGTGCTGCACATCGGCGATCTCGGCCCACTGTTAGCCAAAAGCATTTCTTGCACGGCGACGAACAGCGTCTTTCCGAACGTGCCCAACGATTACCAGGACCGCAACATTCCGCTTTGCTGGGGAATCGCCCTGCGGGTCGAGGCGGTCTGCATCCAACAGCCGTGGGAGACGCACATCACGCAGAACACCGACGGCACCGATCCGATCACCGTCACCATCGCCGACGACCCCATCGACCTGGGCGTCGATGGCACCGGGCGGACCAGCTATCCGGCCTGGCTGGGCCTCGACGCGGTCACCGTCACCTTCCTGCAATCGACCACGCCCGGTACCAACTCGAGCACGGCCACCATCACCAAACTGTGGGACCCGGTGCTGTTCAGCGCGGTGCTGTTGGGCACGGTCGACGGCGCCGGCAACTCGCGGCTGATCTTTCAGAACGAGCACATCGTGCCGGCCTCGATCGCCAGCCTGATCGCCAACCCGTCGTCGAGCGACAGCATGTTCGCCGGGCAAGAAATCAAAATCATCTCGCAAAAGCTCGGCCCCGTGTCCGTGACGCTCGCCAACTTCAGCGGCGACGCGCCCTGGCCGAGCTGGTACACGGTCGCCATCAACGATCCGACCGGCAGCGTGCTGCCGAACCTGGAAATCGGCGACACGTTCAAGTTTCTCAAGAACGGCCTGCCCATGCGCGGCTGGCCCACCGGCACCGTGCTGAAAGAGCAGAACACGCAAGCGGTTTACATCGCCAATGCCCTGCCCAGCAAGAACGTGGCCAAGGTCGAAGGCTTTGGAACCATCACCGACCAGGCCGGCAACACGCGGAAGGATTTCATCGTGCTGGGCAACTACACCGAGACCATCATCTCCGGCTCGATGACCACCCGGCTCACCGGCGGCGGACTCGTCGTCAATCTCAACGACAACACTTGGAACAACCCGCCCGGTACGGGGCTGGGGCAGAACGTGACGAGCGTCACCTTTCCCGGCGGCGTGCCGCGCGACCTGAACGCCAATCTCGACGACGACCGCATCTGGGTCACGCTGGAAGGCGTGGAAGACGCCGGCGACTCCACCGGCAACCTGATTGCCAACCCGGCCTTGGTGATTCTGCAATATCTGGAACATCCCAACCTGATGAACGTCGCCCCCGGCAGCATCAATCTGGCATCGTTCGTCACCGCCTCGGCGGCATTGGCGGGCTACTCGTGCGGCTTCGCCCAGGTGGAGGCGGCCGACGGCCTTTTGCTGTTGCAGCACATCGCCAGCCTTTGCCACAGCGTATTGTTCTTCGACCAGGGGCAGGCAAATCTGGTGGTGTTGTCCGACGTGCCGGGCACGATCGCGGCGACCTTCGACACGGCGGCCAACGACAACCTGTTGCAAGGCAGTCTGACGCACAGCGAAAGTGCCGTCGACGACGTGGTGAACGAGGTGACGATGAAGTGGCGGCAATGTTGGGACGACCGGACCGGGCAAAAGCTGCTCGACAGCAAGAATGCCAACTTGACGAGCATCGCCGCCTTCGGCCGCATCGCCAAAGAGATCAACCCCTGCGACATCTACTGGAACCGCACCAGCGTGGCGATGGAGCGCGACTGGTGGCTCGATCACCTGTCGAGCATTTTCCGCTCGGTGCGGTTCACGGCGTTTTTAGACGCCTTGGCGTTGCAGCCCGGCGACTGGATCAACGTCAGTTGGACCGACGGCGGCGGCCGCAACCTGTTCGGCGGCCCGCAGTCGATGCAGGTGACGCGCTCGATCGACATTGGCCGCGACGGCCTGGTGCAGGTCGAGGCGCGGTGGGTGGAGTTTGCGTATGAGTAGATCGCCACAATGTTAGTGCTGCCATGGTTTTACGGCGAAAGCGCCCACCTTGAGGCAAAGCGAAAGGCCTTTGCAAGCCGATCAATGAGAGATAGAATAACATACTTTTTGCAATGCGAAGGCAATTTGGGTAAGATACGTATGGTTGCTGTTTGTTGATGAAGACCCCTAAGTCCAGAAGGGAGCATGGAAGAAGAGCAGTTCGAGCACGAGGAACCGTGTGACGAGCCGCTTGAAACTGCGGCACCGCCTACACTGCTGAAGGCATTGAACCACATCATGGGTCCGGTGTTGGATCGAGAGCACGGGTCATTGCTTTACAACGTGACGAACTGCCGCAACATTGATCCGGGAGCGGTCCTACTCTTCTGGTACGCCTTCGAGCTTGCAAAGCGTCGAGGGCGGAGAGCGCGGATTTTTGGGCGGGGGGAACTCATTGCCGAACTCGCGGAGCATTTTTCGCACTATCGCGGTGATCAACCAGACGATGCGTCGACGACGAGCAGAGGGCTATACCCGCTGCGCAGCATACAAAATGAAGAAAGCATGCTTGCAGAATTGGATGAGTGGTCGCGCTCGGTGCAAGAAGGTACGACCGCAAGTCCGGAACAAGTGGCACTCTGGCAAATGCAAATAGCTGAGGTTACGACAAACGCCTTTCAGCACGGGCCGATGCACAAGAAACGAGAAACAATGCCCGCAAGTATCGTTGCAGGAAAGGCGTCCGGCCAATGCGCTCAACTCGCCGCGCTTGACTTTGGCTCGACTATTCCACGGGTGATTTGTGAAGTCGCGAGCAAGCACGGAATCTCAGGTGGAGACGACTCGCTAATTGAATTTGCTTGCGGTAAAGGGATCACGTCACGGTCTGTCAGGCAGAACCAAGGAGCGGGCCTATACAGTCTTGTTCAAACCGTACATGAAAACGGCGGGACGCTGCAAATCTTGTCACGGAACGGGTTGGTACATTTTTGTTCAGGCCAGGTCTATGGTGAATGCCTGCCGTGTCGGCACGATGGGGCACCGGCGTTGGACGGCACGTTAACGGTAATTAATTTACGGATTTGAAAGGGCCAAAAACATGACAATCGACGCCAGAGAAGTTGTCGGGGCCGGCTTTCCACCCACCGAGGGTGAACGACTGGCCGTTTGGCTGATGGAACAAGGCGATCTCGACTGGCACGACCTGACCATCGATGTTCGCCGGTGTCCGCCAGCGCTGCTCATTTCTGCATTCTTCAACGCATTTTTGCAGAAGATATTTGAGGTGGAGCCCGCGAGACTGGAGCTAGCGCGGTCGATTAAATGGCAACCAACGTTCCCCTTCCAAGAAAAGAACATCAAAGAGTGGGTGGACGCCTTCAGTCCGTTTACACCCACTGAATGTTAAATCACGCGTCGGTGCCGCATGACAGTTCACATCGCCGCCTCGCTCCGCGACGGAAGCGAGGCCGTGATCTTCTCGGATAGTCAGGCATCGAGCGCTGTGGATGAATACCATGGCGAGCAGAAGCTGTACGCCGGCAGCGACTTTGTTGTTGGCTGTGCCGGAAGTGTCTCTATCATCAGACACCTCTTCGAGGTTCTCCATGCTACGCCGCATGTCGCGGCGGGGAACGTCGCGAACTTCATAGAAGAATTTCTGCGTGACGAAGTCCGCCCTGCAATGCATTCAGAGTTGCACGTGCTACTTCTTACCGATGGTGGTGGCAATTGTGCGGCAATCCGGCAGTTCTCGCCTGACACTTTCACTCGTTTTGGCGGGCGCGTCGACTTCTGCTCGATTGGCAGCGGGGCGGATTTTGTCTATCGTGCCATTGGCCGCGACTCCAAAAATGGCATCGCCCACGCGCTTTCTTCGTTGACGGACTTGATTCTGGCCGCGGAGAACTTGGCAGAAGCCGCTAATGAAAGTTTGACTGTCGACGATCTGCACCTAGTCGGCTTGCTCCGCCACAGACGCAGCTATTTAATGGGCCACCGCGCCGTGCCGCCGCAATTTGCGGTCCAGCAATTGCTCGATCCGAGTGTTTGGACTAAGGTATCAAACGAGTTTGAGCAACTGCTGGCGCTCGTCAAAACAATTCGGTCAGAGGTGTCGATCGCGCAAGGCACTGCCTCACTGATTAAAACCAGCTCCCTGCAAGTGCCGAACGCACAACAGTTGCTCGCAGCGAGTCATGCCGTGGGGCTAACGCGTGCGGCTCTCCAGAGTAGGATCGACGCCTATTGCGCGTGGTACGATGCTTTGCTCGGCAGGTAGTACGAATCCGCGAACAATGAAATTCACAAAGGCGATACAAAAGGTTCTCGGCAGCTTGCGGCGGCGCGCCGGCATCAGCGAGACGAAGGCTGCGGCCGCAGCGGCATTCGAGCTGCGGTATGCCGGTTTGCGCGTCGGCACTCTGACGTGCCGCGACGGGAAGTGGACGTTCTGGTATTCGGAGCAATTCCGCCACAGGCCCGACCTGCGCCCGTTGGTGCAGTTCGCCGACGTAAACCGTGTCTACAGATCGGACCGACTCTGGCCCTTCTTTCTGCTTCGGATCCCGAGCATGAGCCAGTCGGACGTGCAGGACGCGCTCAAGCATGAGCACATCGACGCGACCGACGAGGTTGCCCTGTTGCGGCGCTTTGGCAAGCGAACCATCGCCAATCCCTTCGAACTGGTCGAAGTCGAAGCGGGCGATGTGACAGCGCCACCCAGCCCGTCCAAAATTCCAAAGGTGCCCGAGCCGATGGCCTCTTAGCCAACGGCCGGCCGGTCAGGCCAAGAGCCCAATAATTTCCTTCGCGACATAAAGCCGGTTCCGCGCCCGCCCGACGAGTTCTTCCAGGATGCCACCGGCAACGAGCTTCTCGATGTTCTTTTGCCCTCCCTTGAACGTCATGTCGAGCGTGCGGGCTGCTTCCGAAATGTCCGTCACGGGCCACTCGAAAAGCTTGTCGGCCAAGCCCAGCAAGCTGGCCGTGCCTTTCCCCTGCTGCAACTCACGCCGGTATCGCTCGCGCAGTGCGATCAACTGCTTGGCCCGTGCAGTTGCATCGGCCGATTCGCTCGCCACGCCGTTGAGAAAGAACAAAATCCATTCTTCCCAACGCGCGTCTCGGCTCACCTCCCATAGATGAGTCACGTACTCCGTTCGATTTCGCTCGAAATAGGCGCTCAGGTAGAGCAGCGGCTCGGCCAAGATTTTCCATGCCGATAGAAGCACCGAAATCAGCAGCCGTCCCACTCGCCCGTTCCCATCGGCAAACGGGTGGATGGCCTCGAACTGATAATGAATGACCGCGGCTTTGGCCAGCGTCGGCAAACGCACTTTGTCGTCATTGATGAAGCGCTCGAGCTGGCCCATCAGCGTCTCGACCGAAGCTTCCGGCGGCGCCACATAGCGCGCGGCCCGAATGTCGCTGCTGCCGACGTAGGCCTGGGCTTGGCGGAATTCGCCAGGCGATTGGTACTGGCCGCGCGCATCGCTCACGCCCTCCAGCAAGATGCCGTGCATCTCTTTGATCAGCCGGTTGCACACCGGCATTTGCGAGAGTCGCTGGAGGCCATGCTCCAACGCACGAACATAGTTGTGAACCTCACGGGCGTCGTCCGCCTCTTGGACAACGTTGCCGCCGTTCTTTTCCTCGGTCTCAAACAGGTAAAGCTGTTCCAGTTCGGTACGGGTGCCTTCGATCTTGCTCGAAAGCACCGCCTCGCGCCGCATGAAGGGCTGGGTAAGGAGATTCGGATTTGGAAGACCAGGTATAATTGCCCGCAATTCGCCCAGTGCCAAAAGCGCTGCTTCGTTGGCACGTTCGAGCGCCATCGACAGCTCCAACTTCGTTGGCAGCTTGTCGGGCACGAATGCCGAGCAGCCGAACGGAGTGTGTACCAGCCGGCCCGGCGAGCGCTTGGTGAACGACTTGGGATCCATTTGGGGCGGCCAAAATAGCGGATTGGCCTTATTGGACTGGAGTACAATAAGCGTGTGGTTATTGTACTAAAATGGCGTTTCAGTACAATAAGGCTCAGGTATGGCGGCTAAATGCCACCCGACATAAAAATCCCCAAATCATTATCTCCAAACATGTTGCGTCACTTTCGACCCTTTAAATACCCATTCGCCAGCTCGCACATCTGCTGCACGAACTTCAGATAGCCGTGCTGCGTCGCGGGCGGTGCATCGCGCCGCTGGACGATTTCGACAATGCCTCGCGGCTTGAGATCGACCCGAAGCGGTGCCAAGATGTTCGGTGCAAATCTCATCGCGGCGAGTGGCCAGCGCGGCCTGGTTGCCGGGCCGCCGGATAATCCGCGCAGGGTCGTTAAAGAGTTCCCACTTGCCGGCCATCAATCCAGCAACTCCACCTCGAAAGCGATCTCGCCGCCGGACTTCACTTCGCACGTCAACGGCGACGCGTCAAGCTCGTTGTACTTGTCGGGCAACACGTTCTTCGGCTGGTCGGCCGATGTGTTGCCGCCGGCCGCCTGTTCCATGCTCACGGCCTGCGTGTTGGGAGCCGCCTGGAACTTGGACACCAGCACCGTATAGTTGCCTGGCTTCACCGCCAGTCGATAGCCGCCGGCGGCGTCGGTGATGTCGGCTCCGGGCGTGCGTTTACCGTCGGGGTCGGCGAACGTCACGGTTGCTCCTTCGACCGGTTGGCCTCGGTAGGTCACTTGGCCGCGGACGGGCACGGTGCCGGCCGGGTCGTGAGGGGAACAACCGACGAAGAGCGAAAGAAGCAGCGCCGCGGCCGCCACCCCACCGCAGCGGGGGGCGCCGCGATGCCAGCCAGCCAGGTTCATCGCGATCTCGGCCATCACTCGATTTGCAAAGCCTCGCCGCCTTCGACCGTGCCCATGGCGCCCCACACGCCAAAGTTCTGGCTGGGCGGCATGCCATAGGCGGCGCAATCGATGTCCTGGCTGATCAACCTCACGCTGGCATCGGCCATGGCGCACAAAGCGCCGCCGGGATGAGCGCTGCTGGGCGAAAAAATGCCGTTGGCGTTGCTGGGGTTGTTGGAGTTCACGTCGTAGCACGAAGGGCTGTTGGGCGGCAAGATGGTGGTAAAGGCGCCCCAGTGCGGGTGCCCAAAGGCCCACAGGTCGCCCGCCGTCCAAACGGCGATGCCGCTGACGATATACTCTCCGTTTCGGGCCGTCGCCAGGCAGAGCGTGGGGTTCGCCGTCAGCGCCGCCACCGAATAAGGATAGACGCTTTGCCCGGCGATCGTCAGCGCGGTCGCTCCCAGCCCTTTTTCGCTCATCCCCACGGTGTGGGTGGTGCCGTCGAGGATTTCGTTGATGCCTTTTTGCAGCGATTGGCCGAAACAAGCCGGCTTGCTTTTCGGGCTGGCCCCCAGCGTCTGGAAACTATAGATGCCGTTCGTCGCGCCCGAGTAGTTGGCGATGGTGGTTCCGACACAGAAGTGATAGCTCCGTTGGCCGATGTTCGACTCCCGTACATTTCCGACCGACGGCGCCGACGGGCAGAGCAGCACGCTCAGGTTCGCCTGCCAGGGAAGATAACCGTTGTTCCACGGGTCGGGAGGCGGCGACGTGTCGACAAACTGCTCGTAGCGCGGGGCCTGCTCGATATACGGGAGCAACGACACGACCCCATGATAATCACCGCAGCGGTTCGCGTCCGGATTGTTCGGGCCGCCCCGCAAAAACGGAAAGCGGTTGAAGGCGTCGTGATATTCCATCGCGGCCAGCGACAGTTGTTTCAGGTTGTTGCCGCATTGCGAGCGGCGCGCGGCTTCACGGGCCGCCTGCACGGCGGGCAGCAACAGCGCCACCAAAATGCCGATGATCGCAATCACCACCAGCAATTCAACCAAGGTAAACGCGCGGCGGACCGCCTGCTTCGCTGGCCAGTTGGGCATAAAAAACCTGCCGATGCGAGATGCCAAAAATTCGAACGAGCGCGCCTCTTCGCTGCCTCAGCGAGCCTTTCTCGTTGTGTCTAGTATAACGACAATCCACCGTTGGGGCCAGCTTTCTGAGAACCAATAAATCGCTTCGAACGCGATTTCGGTGCGTCCCGCGCATTGCCATGCCGCTACCGCACCGTCGCCGGCTGACTGGCCACGGGTGCCTCGGCGGGCACGGGTTCATCCGCCTGAACCGGAATCACGCGGGGCACAGTACCGTCGGTCGGGCAATCCGCGGACGGACCCGCCTCGGGCACGGCCGACGCGGCCGGCGGGTTGTCGGCCGGCAACGGCGACGTCGGAGCAGCCGATGGAGGTCCCGCCACATATTCATGTTGCGGAATAGAACCAGCCGCCGAAAACGACGGTGCCATCGGGGCGCATTGCGGCACAGGACCAATTGGAAACGCCTGGTCGCCGACGGGCGCCGCGGACGAATAGCCGTACACCGGCGGGCCCGGCGCGGCGACCTGCGTCACTTGCACCGTTCGGACGGCCAGCAACTGCATTCCGGTGACGAGCGCGATCAGACTGCCCGCGAGCATCGGAAGCGGACCTGTGCAGAGTCCGGTGATCGCCCAACCATGCCCGACGAGCTGGCCCGCGCGGCGATTGAGAACCACCAGCCCGGCGATGCCCAGGGCGACCGCCAACGTGCCGCAGATGGCCACCGTCGCCAGATGCGCGCCCAACAGCACCATCGCCGCTTCTTCGAACCGTTCGCCAAACGTGGAGATGACCGCAAAACTGACCGGGAACACGAACAGCGCGACCAGGGCCACAATGCCCAGCACGCCCGACGACAACGCCAGACGCGAACGCTTGAGGCGGGCCGAGAGCGTCTTGGCGCCGGCCGGAATGAGCGGCGCCACGCCCGGCGGCAGCAAGGCGCTTTCGGCCGGCGCGCCGAAGTGGGCCGCGTCGGCCGACGTCGCACACTCGACGGGCGATCGCTGATGGGCTTCGACGGCGGGACTGGCCGCGGCCAATTCCCGCAGCCGCGTTTCGAGTTGCGTGACGATCGTCAGGCGGTCGTTTCGGGGAAGCAGACCCAGCAGGGCCCGGTCGATCGCATCCAGACGTTGATCGATAAGCTGCTGCGTGGTGGACGTGGCGGTCGTTGACATTGGCCGGCTCCTTTCGGCATAAGGTTCTGGCCCGTCCGGCGGCGACCGAACATCTCATCCCCGACGCCGCGCGGACGGACCGATGGCCGTCAACTTAATCTCAGAATAGCCGTTCGTCCTAGAGCAGTTCGCCCGCGGTGGCGAAACATGGTGCGGAGCTATCGATGAGCCGGCTTTAGCCGGGCTTCGACGGTCTGCCACCAGCTTTAGCTGGTGGTTTGCGGGCGCGGAGATCCATCTCGGCAGCCGGCTTCAGCCGCGCTTCTCGACCGTGGCTTCAGCCCTTGCCCCACGACACCGAAGTGCGCAACGGTCGAGAAGCCCGGCTGAAGCCGGCTCAAAGGAAAAGGCATGGGTAGCCGTATACCACCAGCTAAAGCTGGTGGCAAACACGATCCGCACTAGCTCGTCTTCTCTTGATAATACTCGGCCGAGCCGGTGAAGCCGGCGATCACGTCTTCGTTCGTCTGGCCGGCGGCGAATTGCGCCAGCCAGTAGGTCACCCCGCCCGCATCGGCCGCGCGGCCGAGATAGTGCTGATAGTCGGCGTCGAGGAGTTTGGTTTCGTTTTCGGCGCTGTCGGCGATCGCGAGCGCCACGTCGCTGCGGGAATCGCCCGCCGCCAATTGGCCGGCCCAATACGTTTCTCCGCTGGCGTCGACGGTGCGGCCCAAGAGCAGCGTATAGATCGAGTCGATCCACGCCGTGTTGGTTCCGCCGGCATTGAGGTAGAACTCGTTGGAGGCGACGAACCCGGCCTCGAGCCCCTGATCGGTCAGGCCGGCCTGCATCTGCGAGGTCCAATAGGCCAGGCCGGCGGCGTCAGCCACCCGGCCCAGCAGCTTCACATAGTCGGGCGCGATGACGAAGTTCTGATAATACTCGGCGCTGTGGGCGATCGCCGTGGCCACGCTGGCGATGGCCGCGCCCTGATCGAGTAGATTCGACCAGTAGCTCAGCCCGCCGGCGTCGGGGGAGCGGCCCAGCACGTCTTCGTACACCGCCGTCACGTATTTTTGGTGCGCCGTGAGCGCCGTCGTCGTGACGTTGGTGTCGAGCGTAATCGCGTTGTTCGGTTGCGTGCCGTCGGTGTTGTCCGTCGACTCGACGTAGGCCGCGTTCGCCAGCACGCCGGCCGCGGTCGGCGTGACCGTCACGGTCAAGGTCGCCGTCGTTCCTTTGGCCAAGGTCGGTATCAAGGCGGACACCACCGACCCGGACTGGGCAACCACGTTCACGCCGCCCAGGCTGCTGGTGCCGCTGACGAACGTCGCGCCCGTGGGCAGTAAATCGGTGACATACACGTTGGTGGCGTCGGTGGTCGTGCTGTTGTTCGTGACGGTCAGCGTGTAGGTGAGCGACTGATTGACCACGGGATACGTGGGGCTGGCGCTCTCGGAGATCGAGAGATCGGCGGCCGAGCCGGTCGCCGCCATCACCGGCGTCACCGTGGTGGCGAAGTTGTCGCCGCTGCTGGTGTCTCCGCCCGTGCTGCTCACCGCCGCCACGTTGATCAACGCACCGGGCGGCGTGTCGGGACCATCGACGGTGATGGAGAAGGTGAGCGATTGCCCGGCGCCGAGATTCGGCAGCGTAGCCTGGGCATAATAGCTTTGCGGGAAGGTGACGGTCACGCCCGTGGGTTCGCTCGAGTTGGTGCCGGGGAACGAGCCGTTGGGCAGCACGTCGGTCACCTGCACGCCGCTGGCGGTGGTGCTGCCGTTGTTCTTCACGGTGATGGTATAGACGACGTTGTCGCTGCCGCCGGGCGTGACGGGAGCATTGTTGTTGGCCGGGCTGACGCTGATGGCGAGGTCGTTGGCGCCGGCGCCGAGCGCCGTGACGCTGTTCTGCTGCTGGCTGGTGGCCGCCGTGGCCGACGTGGAGTGGCTGGGATCGTCGGCGCTGTAGACGGCCGCCGTATCGGTGAGCGTGCCGCTGGTCGAGCTGTTGACCAGGGCGAAGACGACGGCGTTGGGCGCGCCGCCAATGCCGCCCGTGCTGCCGGCGGTGACCGTGCCGACGTTGTACGTCACCGTGTTGTCGGCGGCGTCGTAGCTGATGTTCGGCACAGCGGGGTTGTTGGGCGTGACCAGGCCGAGAAAGGTCTCGCCGGTGGGAAGTTGATCGGTGACCACCGTGTTGGTGGCATCGCTGGCGCCGCTGTTGGCGACGGTGAGGTTGTATTGCACCACGTCGCCGGCCACGAGCGCGGTCGTGGGCGCGACCTGGTTGGTCATCGCCAGATCGGCGGCGAGCAGCGTGCGGGCTTCGAGTGTTTCCAGGCCGGCCGTCTGAAAGCGTGTTTTTCCAAGGGGCGCGGCGCGGCGGGTTTTGCGGTCGGACCGGCGCTCGCGGCGTGTGCCAAACAGAAAGTTCCAAGCGTTCATCATTGCCCTTTCAAGAACTGCGGCCGGACTTGGAAGATGCCCCGTTTCTTTCATCGCTCCGGCGGGGCGAAGGCCGTGAGATTAATTCCGTCCAGCCAGCCCCGAAAGACCGGCGAATTTGCCCGGCTTGCCAGGCGTAGCACCGAAGGTGCGTGATTCGACAGCCCAGGGTGCAACTTTTGATGTTGCGCGTTTTCCGCATCCGCCGCGTAGCGGCGCTAGAGTTTAGCCGTGGGTGCGAACCCACGGTAACGTTCGGCGAGTGCCAACAAAGCCGCGTAGCGGCGACAGAGGTTCTGCCGCCGCTACGCGGCTCCGCCGAGGGATTTACAACCATCTCCGTGGGCTCGCGCCCACGGCTAAACTCTGTGGCCGCTACGCGGCCGGGTGCCCAAAGCGCAACGTCAAAAGGTGGCAACCCTGGGTTTCGGGCAGACGGAAAACATCGTAGCCCTGAAAAGGCGTCATTCCCCCGTGTAGCAACACGCGGCCTGGCATTATCATGAATTCATGGCCAAGAAACGCATTCCTCGGTACAAGCGAGACGCCGACGGCGAGGCGACGCCCCGCCCGCGCAGCGGCCGAATCGCCGCCGACCCATCGAAGCGGGCCCCGAACAACTCCTATGGTCCGCCGCTGTTCTACGAGGACCGGCCGTTCGAGAGCGGTGAGGCGCGAAGGGTTGCCGTTCGCGAATTTCAAAGTCCGAGAACCCGAGCGGAAGTCATGGCCACCATTGAAGAATTCGCCGCGGCAATCCTGGCCTTTTTGGCCCGCGCATCAGCCAGCTCGTGATGCGCCGCGATTGCCAATTTTGACCGCGGCCCGTTTTGCCGATAGGATTGAGAGGTTCCCGGCCCTCACCAAGCGGCTATCGCCAAGAAGAAAGCCGTAAGCCCTAACGGGGCGTGATTCCCGTGATTGTAGGCGTTGGCCAAAAGCGGAATTCGTCGACATCGCGCGGGCCGATGACAGATCGATAATATCCATCGCCGCGCCGGGGAATCGCGCCCTTTCAGGGCTACGGTTTCGCGCGGCTCGACATCCCAGGGTTCCGCTGCGTGTACCCTGGGCTATCGAATCACGCCCCTTCGGGGCTACGAACGCGGCCCGCTCATCTCTCATCTCTCATCCCTCGTCCGCGCACCAACCCAAGCCACTCGCCCGCCATACTACCAACATGCCCAGCCTCACACGCCATATCCACGAATCGCTGATCGCGGCCGGACTCATGCCACGCGCCGCCGCGCCGCTGAGCCGGCCGATGGTGCCGGCGGTGCGCGAGCCGCTCTCGATCGCCGTCAAAAACATGCCCGGCCCGCTCGACGACAATCGCTGCACCCAGCAGCCGCGCCGCGCCATCAAGACGCGCAATCTGCTCTATCACGTCTGGCCCGTCGCCAACAGCGACCTCTGGCTGTGGAATATCGAGCAATTGCTGAAACGCATCGAGTTGTTCAACGGCCGCCGTGTGATGGCCATCGTCACCGATGAAGAATCGCTCGATGCCGCCACGGTCAAACGCCGCGTGGCCGGGCACCGCTTCGAATTCATCGAAATGCCCAACGATCCGCGGCTCCGCGAAGCCGGCAGCTTTCCGCGGCTGCTGCGGCGCGTCAAAACCAGCGACCCGTCGGTGGTCACGTTCTACGCTCATGCCAAAGGCGTCTCGCGTGCCCGAACCGTCCATGCCGTCGAAAAGCGCTGGGCGGAGTGTATGTATCACCATTGCCTCGACTACCCGGAACGCGTCATGGAGGCGCTTTCGCGCAAAGCGATGTACGGCGTCTCGTTCGAGTTGGAAAAACTGTGGATTTATCCGGGCACGTTCTGGTGGTTCCACAACGCCAGCCTGTTCGCCAAAGACGACTGGCACACGCTCGGCAATCCGATCACCAAAGAGGGCGTGGGCTGGTCGGTCGAGGCGTTTCCGAACCGCTTCTTCGCCGACGACTGCGAGCGGTTCTATCCGCCCGAACTGCGCTATCCCAAAGACACGCAGTTCGGCCTCTACGACCCGCGCATTTGGAGCGACGACGTGCGCGTGGCCTCGCTCAACGAACGGGCAAAATGGCGCTGGGGCCATGCCATCGAACGCGAGTGGCTCACCTGGGGCCGTATCTTGCCCGGCGACAACATCGTGGCCGCGGTCGGCCGCTATGCCAAGCTGGCCCGCGCGCGGATTCTGGAGATCGGCCCCGGCTACGGTCGGTTCATCGAAGCCCTGCGCCGCAAGCGCGTGCCCTTCGCCGCCTACACCGGCGTCGACCTGTCGCCGCAGCGCAGTCGAGAGCTGCGGCAGAAATACGCCAGCGCACACAATGAACCGACAGGTGCCTCAGCAATCCAAAATCCAAAATCCAAAATCCAAAATCGCACCTTCACCTGGGGCGACGTCGAAAGCGTCAAAGACATGGAGCCGCTCGGCCGATTCGACCTCGTGGTAGCGACGCTGATCTTCAAGCGGCTCTGCCCGACGTTTCAGCTTGCGGCCACGAATTGCCGGCACACCTTGGTGCCGGGCGGAAGGTTGATCTTTGACGTGCCGGAGACGGGCGTCGATTGGCCGGCGACCGAAGAAGCCCAGATCGGCTCGTTCGAGAGCGGCTGGGGCTTTGGCGCGTTCTCGAAGTCGTATCGCAAGGAAGAGATTTGCGAGTTGTTGGAAGCGGCCGGCTTCATCGACGTGAAGTTCGACGCCATCGTTCATGACGGCGATAAACGGCGGCTGCTGGTGATCGCCACGCGAGCGTGAAGAGTGGTTAGTGATTAGTGATTAGTGGTTAGCGGCCGCTGATCGTGGCTAACCACTAACCACTAACCACTAACCACTCATCCCTGCCGCATGCACATCACGATCACCGACCAGCAGCTCGCCGACATCAACGGCAACCTGAAGTGGCTCATGTTCCAGCGCGACGCGGCCGGACGGACCGTCGGCGGCGGCGACTGGGACTATCCGCTCGTCGATACCCGTTTGCAGTTGCTGCTCGACCGCCTCGGCCCCGCCGCGCTGGCCGGCCGGCGCGTGCTGGAGCCGGGCTGTCTGGACGGGCACCTCACCGTCGGCCTGTGCGGCGCCGGCGCCGACGTGACCGCCTTCGACGTGCGGCCGAGTTGCGTCATCAAGACGTTCGCCCGCTCGCTGGCCTTCGGTTTTCAGCCGCGGCTGCTGCTGCACGACGCCCGGCGAATGGCGGAGCTCGGTACGTTCGACCTCGTTTATCACTCCGGCGTGTTCTATCACCTGGAGGATCCGGTCGAGCATCTGCGAAGCATCGCGGCTATGGCGCCCATGATGGCCCTCGACACACACACGGCGCGGCCGGAGGAGCCGCTCGACGCGATCGACGGCTACGAAGGTTGTTGGGCCGGTGAGTTCGGCTGGCACGACGAGCAGAGCGGCCTCGGCCCGCGTTCGTTCTGGCTCACGCGGCCGGAACTGTTTCGGCTGTTCAACGAATGTGGGTTCGCCCAGGAGACGCTCTGGCAAGACGACGCCGCGCCCAACGGTCCAAGGGGGTTTTATCTGTTGAAGAGGTCTTAGGTTTTGGGCCTTGTCATGGCGTGAATGCTTTTCAGCCGGCTTTAGCCGGGCTTCGTCCGTTTGCCACCAGCTTTAGCTGGTGGTTCGCGGCTACCCTGCTTTTTCCTGGAGCCGGCTTTAGCCCGGCTTCTCGACCATACCGCCGCGCGGGAAAACCGCCGCGCAAGGGCTAAAGCCACAGTCGAGAAGCCCGGCTGAAGCCGGCTATCAAATCTCCCTCCGCCCCGCAAACCACCAGCTCAAGCTGGTGGCAGACGGTCCAAGCCGGCTAAAGCCGGCTCCTCCCTCTACGTCTTACTTTGCGCGAGCTCATCCCTCATCCCGCGTCCCTCATCCCGCATCCTGAACCCCGAACCCTCCCATGATCCAACACGACTTCATGTCGGCCGATCCCTTCCCGCACCTGGTGCTCGATAACTTCGCGCCGGAGTCGACGCTACGGGCGGCGGCCGCCGGCTTCGACGACGTGCCGCACGACGCCTGGGTGCGGTACGACGATCTCGACGAGCGCGGCAAACGGGCCTGCAATAAGCTCGAAGCGATGCCCGCCGCCTGCCGCGACTTTCTCACGCTGCTCACCAGCCCGACCGCCGCCACGATCTGCCAGTGGCTGACCGGCATCGACGGCCTGGTCTCCGACGCGTCGCTCTATGGCGGCGGCCTGCACGTGACCGAGCCGGGCGGATTTCTCGGCACGCACCTCGACAATGAGCGGCAGCCGGCGACCGGCCTGGCCCGGCGCTTGAACCTGATCGTCTACTGCACCGACTGGTCGAAGGCCGGAGGCTGGCAGGACGACTGGGGCGGGCACCTGGAGCTCTGGGACCGCACTGCCAGCCGCATCATCAAGCGGATCGCGCCGCTCTTCAACCGCGCGATTCTTTTCGAGACCAGCAGCCACAGCTACCACGGGCACAGTCAGCCTCTCGCCTGCCCGGCCGACATTTCGCGGAAGAGCGTGGCCGTCTACTACTGGAGCGCCTGGCGTGCTCGCGCCCGTTTCTTTGCCCGGCCCGATGAGCAGCCGGATGCACAGAGGGAGGCGGCCCGGCTGGCGAGGGCCGGGCGGTGACGGCGACCCGCTAAAAGTTCATCCAAAGGCATTCTGTCTCTCGCGCCTTCTTTTTGCCGCCGGCGGCGTGATTCGCAATGTCGAAACTGACCCGATTCCAACCGGAATAAAGTTCCTCGTAGAGAGGCGACGGATAGCCGCTCAGCACAATCCTCGCCTTGCACGAACGTAGAAGTTCAGCGAGTCTGCGGTGATCGTCGTCGCTCATTTCCGCGCCATAAACGTTGGTGCTTCCCTTTGCGCGAGTTCCATGGACATACGGCGGGTCGCAATAGATCAAGCCGTCTTTGTGATCGAATCGCGGGATCGCCTCGAACGCCGACTGGCAGATTATTTGTACTCGACGCAAGCGATCGATAATCTCACTGATGAGGAAATTCGGCGTGATTCATGGGGCCGCTCCGTCCGAGAAGAGCGGCAAATTCGTCGTCCGCATCCCCAAAACGGTCCACCAAAAGCTCGACATCGAGGCGCGTCACGAGGGAGTCAGCCTCAACCAGCTTGCCGCCTGCAAGCTTTCCATCCCTCTTTGGAACAGCGAAGGGTTAACCTACGAGGTGGTCGTGGATGCCTTTAACGCGACGCACGACGGTTATTCGACGGATTGGGTGATCGTTGAGCCGGGCCGCAATGCTCGCTTTCTTGAGAAATGCAAAAGCCTCGGATTGCGGCATGGCGCTTGGGTTCTGAACCATGCGCTAATGAACATCCGGAAGACGACCAGATACAGCGCTCGCCTGAACAGAGCAACGAAGCGCGCCGGTTTTTCGGACTACGACGAGTATGCCTTCGCGTCAGAGATCGCCGTGCGCACCCTTCAACGGACGGAAGGGGTAACCCTGGATCGCATGCTCTGCGACCCGACAATGCGTGAACGATTCGACGAGTTGGCCCGGCAATTGGCGCCAACTCAGCCGGTCATAAAGCTACGGTGCGCCGCTCTGAATCTACGAAAGACTCACCGGCTTAGACCAATGCCTCGGAACACGACCGAATATGATTTGGTTGCGGCCGGACCGCTGCGAAGAGTCGATCTGTCTATGATAGCCACCCTCCCAGGCACGTACGTGTTTTATGACGTAAACCGTCCCATCTATGCCGGGGAGACTGAGAACCTTCACAAGCGCATCGAAATGCATCTTAAGTCAGGACTTCCTCGATGGCTTCAGGCCGACATGGAGGAAAGCCTTGTTCTCAAAACGCTGGTGCTTCCGTCCGCCAAAAGAGATGACCGGCTCGACTGGCTTGGTGCGTTCGTGAACCGGGAACGGCCGTTGTTGAACTACCAGAAAGCTGCGTAATGAGACGAACTATAGTGTGTGGATTGTTCTCTCGGCAAAGGGCGCGACGATGGCCGACGAGGTCAATTAGCGCCACCATCACGCTCTCGCCCCGCAACACTTCTTGAACTTTTTTCCACTGCCGCAAGGACACGGACCGTTGCGCCCGGTCCGCGGGCCGCGGCCATCGCGTCTTTGATCGCTCCCATCAGCCGCGGCACGATCAAGTCGCGATGCTCTCGCGCCTCGACGATCGCGCCCTCCGGCAGCACGCGAAAGTCTACGTCGAGCTCCACGACGATCCGGTCCAACTCGGCCTCGACGACCCGCGACGCCGCGGAATCGAGCAGTTCCAGCAGCCGCGGGTCCAGCGAGGCGGACGAATCCAACCGAGCCTTGCACTCGTCGAGTTTCTCCTCGGCGAGCATCCGTTCGCAGCGATCGAGACGTTTGTTGTAGGGTCGATGTCTCGATCTTCATTCAGGACGATTACCGGATGCGACCAGGTGATTCGTTTCCCCTCCGAATCGCGCACTCTTGCGAGAACAATGTCGCCCTGCTTATACCGAGGCACGCTGTGTTCTCCGCTGTGGCTCCTATTGCCACTCGTCGTCGAGCAGTTCTTGTGACGGCTCAACGCTTAGAGCGCGAAGCTCCTCGAGCGATGGCATAATACCCTTGACTCGCTCAAATTCGGCTTGATGCTGAGCCCGCAGGTTCTCGATCTCTTCCTGTCTCGCGCGTTCGCGTTCCTCTTCCAATATCCCGGCATCGTCTGCTCGAGGAACATTGGATTCACGGGCGACCAATTCATCCGCTGCTCCTATTGCATCCTTGCTTCGCCGGAGGGTGGTGCGAGGCTGTTCTGACATCACGATAGCTCGGTCTGTGAAATTCCCAACTCGTTTTGCAGCAATGATTTAGGCACAACCATTCTATGCCGAAAGACTATCGGTTTCTAGTGGGCTAGTCAATCTAGAATGTTTTTTGACGCAAATCCAGCCTAGATTATCGGTTGCGCCGCGCGAAAGCGAAACAGCGCTCGAATCTTTGCGCGCATCGGGCCGCTCCCATTGTAGTGGCCAGCACAAGACCAGCCTCGCTCTATTCTAACGGGTTGCCCCCGGCCGGTGGCAAATCGACGGCGACGACGATATCGCCCTTGGGAATGGGCAACGTCAGCGGCACCGTCGGCGCGCCGGAATCGTCGACGCGGTCATACCCGACGCTGTAAAGCACGTAGCCCGCGGGCAGCTTTTTGTAGGCCAATGGCCGGTCGCTAAAGGGATCGAGCGGCACCGCAGCAAGATATTGGGGGACGAGTTCCTCGAGGGCTTCCGGATAATCCTTGTTCGACAGCCAAAATCGCCGCAGTGCCAGTTGGCAGACCAACAGCCGCAGCCGTGCGCGTTTTTCGCCGCCGGTGGCGTCAAATAGAACGTCATCCGTGAGCGCCTCGTTGGGAAGAAAGGCGCGGTTCAGGATATGCAAGCGATGTCTCCACGGATAGGCTCGCGCGTAGTAGAGTCGTTCTCGGGCCACGCTGGCATCGGGCGCCTCGCGGCGAGCGTCGATCTCCACCAGTCGTTCCGCCAGTTTGCGGCAGCCGTCGTCGTCGAGTCGTGCGACGATCTTCTGCAAGCCCTCGATTCCCAGCCGCTCAGAAACAAAGCCGAAGCCATCGTGCATCATCACGCCGCCGTTGGCGATCGCGGCCCCCAACTCGATGTCGGCGAGGTAGCTCTCGACGGCCGTTTCGAGCGACCCGTCCTCTAACTCCTGACGCCCCCGTGCGGCAAGAATCTGCGACAGTTTCTCGATCCGCCGGCCTTCGGCCGAGAGCCGGTTGTCGTTCATCGTTTCATACAGCACCGCCTGGCAGGGACGAGCCAAGCCTCTTCGCAAAAGCGCCATTGCGGTCTCTTGCTTGTGCAGGTAGGCCCGCAGCTCATCGCCCGACAGGGTATCGACCTTGGCCCAGTTATTATCAATCGCCTCGGCCGCCCGCAGCAGATCGACATAGCCGTTTTCAGCCAACGGCGATGGGTGGGCGAGCAACCGCAATCGGTACGCGGTCCAGTAGATTCTTGCCGGCAAGAGGGCGATCAACAGCAATGCCGCCGCCGCCGTCGCCCGGCCGAACGGCCCGCGCGCCGATCGCGCCAGCCAGAGCCAGCCTGCCATGAGCAGCGCCGGAAAGGCGACGATGAGCGCCGCGGCCCGCAGCCAAACACTTTGTTTGCCTTCGACGGCCCACACGGCGACGAGCGTAAAGCCACCCATCACTCCGCCCGGCAGCACGTCCAGATACCAATCCCAGCGCACCTGCGGCGGCAACCGCACGAGCATTGCCAAGAGGCCGCTCAATAGCACGAAGGCCAGCAACATCTCGGCCAGCGAATAGCGGCGGCCCCGCGGTGCATCGGTTCGATTGGCGGTCGCAACGGATGCTGGCGGCTGCGTCCGATCGGAACGGCTTTTCAATCGCCCCAGCCGCAGCAGCACGACCGCCGTCTGGCTCAGAAAAAACAGGCACAGCCGCGGATCGGCCGTACCCAGCCAAAGCGAGCAGAACGCCAACACGGCGGCCAATTTCCAAAACCAGTGGCCGCGGCCCCGAGCGCCCCACACCGCGACCAGCCCGGCCAGGCTATAGGTTGCCATCACGGCGAAAATCGCCGCGGCGATCGTCAGCCCAATCTGCCAGGGTTCGTAGGACGACATCGCCGGCTTCTCCTTTCGGACGCCGCAACCAACCGCGGCGGCATTCGGCAGTTTACGTGATTCACGACGTGCCCGCCATTGCCTGTGGTGCATGCACGCCAAGCCAACGCGCCGGTAAAACACAGAGAATCTTGCCGCGCACGGCGCTCGCGGAGCTGCCTTCTCGACCCCGAAGGGGGCGTATTCGATAGCCCAGGGTACACGCAGCGGAACCCCGGGTCCGTGGGGCCGACAAGATCGCAAGCCCCAACGGGGCGCGACTCCAGGTGCCGCGCGACGGTCGGTCCGTTGCTTTTGCGGATTGTTGCCTGAAGCCGTCTTTGCTGGGAGAATAGGCTATTCGCTCGTGTGGCTCGGATGGACGCCGAGGGCGCCACGTTTCACGATCATCCTGGAAACAAGGAGATGTTATGCCGCTGGCGATCGAGACCGATCCTGTTCCGCTTCGCGTCGACGAATTCGGCGTCGTCCGAGTGGGCGAGTCGCAGGTGCTGCTCGACGTCGTCGTCGAGCATTTCAACAACGGAGCCGAACCGGAGGCGATCGCACAAGGCTTCCCGACGCTGGATCTGGCGGATGTCTATGGAGTCATCGCGTATTACCTTCGGCACCGCACGGAGGTCGACGATTACCTTCACGCGCGACGACAGGAGGCGGAACGGTTACGGCAGGAAATCGAAGCAACGCAGCCCAGCCGAGCGGAATTGCGCGCGAAATTGCTGGCGCGGAAGGCACAGATGGAACTAGCGGATGCTTCGCCTGGCAGGGGTCGAAAATCTCCGTCCTGCTGGCGCGCTTAGCCCGCCAAACTGCTTCACCGGCCAGGCAAGCTGGCAGGGGTCGAAGCAAATCCAGGGTTCCGCTACGCCGCACCCTGGGCTATCGAGTGCGACCCCCTTCGGGGCCGGAATCCAAAATCCAAAATCGACCCAACCCCCCAGATTTATCGTTGCGGGCAAAAATCGACCGGCGCAGCGGCGGCTTCGTAAGCGGAGAGTAGATCAAGGGTTGAAGCACTGGGAAAACGGATACACATTTTGTTTTTGTCAACGATAATTCTCTTATGTCAACGATAAATCGAGGCGGTAGCTCATTGCCCACACCGTCGAACCGGCGGGGCCGGCCGCGGCGGAAGCCGAGCGCAAGGAACTGCGCGATCTATGAACGAGTCAGACTCGAGGGCAAATGCCTCGAAGAGGTCGCCGCCGACTACCAGGTGACGAAGCAGCGGATCAGCGATATCGTCGCTCACGTGGAGAGTTGGCTCAGCCGGCACGATACGCACTCGCTGGCCCAGAAGATGCGCGCCCGCGCGACGGCCCGCTACGATACGCTCTGGTCGGAGGCGATGACCGGCTTTGCCCGCAGCCGCGAACGACGGCAGATCAAGAAAGAACGTGTTCGCAAGGCGGCCGCCGCCGGCGCCGATGCGGCCGAAACCGTCAGCGAAGTCACCGTCCGCGAGCAAAACGGCGATCCGCGGTTCTTGAACATCGGGCTAAGAGTCGTCGAACGCGAAGACCGCCTGTGGAAGTTAGCGGAGAGTGTGGAGCAACCGCCCCCGGTTGCCGCGGGCACGGCCGCCGATGGCTCCGGAGAGGATGACAGTCGGGGGCAACTGTCCCACCTGCCCATCGACGAGCGGTTTCCGCACCTGCCCGCCGGTCTGGGCGACCTGGCGCAGCTCGCCTGCGGCTGGTCGCGGGGCGGACTGACGCCCGTCGCGATCGAGTTCGAGCAGCGTTGTGCCGAGGCGTTCCGCTCGCTGGGCTTCGAGGTGCGCGAGCTGGGGCAGGGTTGCGGGCGGGTGGCCGATTGCCTGGCCATCGCCGCGCAGGAACGCTTCGCGGTGATCATCGACGCCAAGGTGCGGCGGCGCGGATATGCCCTGGGCACCGACGACCGGCAGTTTTGCGAATACGCCGTGCGGCACACGCGCGAGTTGGCGCTGACGGGCATCGAACGGGTCTACTTCGCCGTCGTCGGCCACGGCTTTCGCCCGGACGATCTCGACAAGCTGGCCGGCTTCATGGCCGGCACGCCGATTCGCAGCGTGGCGTTCATCGAGGCCGAGGCGCTGATGCGGCTGGTCGACGAGAGCATCGCCAAGCGCCGCGAGTTCCGCCTGGCCGACTTCGACCGGTTGCTGTTTGGAAACAAGATCATCGATTACTGAGGCCACGCGACCGTCAAGGCATTGTTTGATTCGTGGCCCTCTCGCAGGTACGCTGACTGAATTGCCCATCCGGAGAAAAGACGATGAATTCCCCCGACGCTCGTGAATTTGCCTTGAATCCGGCCGATTACGGCCTGCCGACGCGCGACGATCTGGTAAAGCTGCGGATCTGGGACATGCACTACCACGGCTTCATGAATGCGGGCATTCGCTCGCACGAAGAGAACCTGTTTTATGTCGAGCGGATGGGGATCGAGCGGATGCTTGCGCTCGACATCGCCGGCTCGGCGGCCGATCCGCTGGGGACGACCCTTCCCGACGAGAAGAAGAAAGAGGTCCGCGAGTACTTGGAAAACCACTCCGATCGAGTCTCTGGATTGATTCCCATCGACCCCTCAAAGCCTCTCGAAAGCTGCCGCAAGATCGAGGAGTGGGTGGCCCAAGGGCCGTGCATCGGCATCAAGTATTACGGCGGAAACCCGGGGGGCGTCGCCTGCAGCCATCGCGACAACGACGCGATCGTTCGCCTGGCCGCCGAGTTGCAGGCCGTGATTTACATCCACACCTGGCTCAAAGTCGGCGGCAAGCCGCGCCGGCCTGGCGGCGACAACGTGCCCGGCGAATCGACCCCCATGGATGTGGCGCTGTTGGCCGAGCGATTTCCCGACGTGCCGCTCGTTTGCGGGCATTCCGGCGGCGACTGGGAGTTGGGAGTCCGCGCGGTGCGGCCGCACGAGAACGTATTGATCGAGTTCAGCGGCTCCGACCCGCACTCGGGCCAGGTCGACTTCACGATCCGCCAGATGGGCGCCGGCCGGCTGGTGTGGGGCGGGCACGGGCCGTCACGTTCTTATTCGACGGAGCTTTCCAAGGTTTTGGATGCCGACCTCACGCACGACGAGCGGCTGCAGATTTTCGGCGGCAACCTGAGGCGCATCGCCGCTCCCATTTTCCGCCAAAAAGGCTATAAGCTGTAAGCACGCCGTGGCTGGCGGGAAGCCCGTGTTGTATAATTGGTTTCATCCATTCGAAGGAGCATACATGCCTTCTGTCGATCCGTTCATCTCGCTTCGCGATTGGCGTACTTCGCTGTACCGGGGTACGCCGGCGGTCGTTGACCGCTTCCTGGACACGGTCGACGCGACGCTACCGGCCGACTGGACCCGCGACCATGCCTACGAGCAGACCCGCCCGCGGCGTGACCGTGTCCGCTGCTACCTTTTCGACCGGCAGGGCGATGCGGCGGTGCGGTTGTGGCTCGAGCGGGTAACGACAACCCGCGGGCGCGGCGGCCCAACGGAGGTGCTCCGCCATCCACCGTCGGGCGATGCGGTACGTATCGCGCGGCTGGTCGCCGAGTTCACCGATGATTGCGTGCTGGCCGCCGCTAATGCGGCCGGCATTCGCTGCACGCGGCCATCGTTCGGTCCACGAACTGCGATCAACTCGGCCGCTGTGACGCTGCTTAACCAGTTCGCTGACACGGCCGACGGCCAGTGGCCGTTGCCAGAGCGGCTGCGAGAGTCGTGGGATGATCTGGTCTCCGGCTGCCTGGCCGAGCAGGTCGCGATTAACCGGGGCGACTTGGAAAAGTGGCTGGCGGACAGCGGTTGGGAACCGGAGGCCGTCGCACAGATTGCCGACCAGTTTTTCGCGGACTCCCGGCGGCTGGCAAAGCTGGCCGAGCGGTTCGCGGCTACCGCCCCATGAGCACGCTCGCGCAGGTCGTGACAGACCTGACTGCGGCCCCTCGACCGGTCCTCTTTCTGGACACATGCACGTTGCTCGACATTGTCCGAGCCCCGTTGCGCGGCTTGGCGGCGGAGGTTCAGGCGTGCCTCGGACTCCGGGCACTGGCGGCTGCCGGGACCGTTCAGCTCTACGTGCAGGACATCGTGCCAGGTGAGTGGACCGACAATCTGCCGGCGGCGCGGCGGGACGGCGAGGTTGGCATCCGCGCGTTCACCGCCACCTGGCAGATCGCCGCGGATCTCGGAAAACCGGCGCCGCCCCTTCCCGTAGTCCCGCCCGGAGACCTGATCAACGAGCTTGAGCAGTTATCGCGTGAACTATTGACGGCGGCCGACACGCTCGAGAAGGATTATGACGGCATGTCTTGGGCAATCGAGCGCGTGGCGGCCAAGCAAAAGCCATCGTCGGCAAAAGGGACGGTAAAAGATTGTCACATCCTCGGCCACGCTCTCAGGCTGAGTTCCCTGCTGGCCGCCGCCGGTTATCCTAACTCGCGGGTGCTGTTGAGTTCGAACCGATCCGACTTTGCTGGCCCGAACGCGGACGCGTTCCACCCGGAGATTGCGCCCGACGCGGCCGTCGCCGGGCTGCGGTATGCCGCCTCACTGGAGGCGGCCGTCGCCGGCCTGCGCGCGATCGGCGAGATTCCCTGACTGTAAAATCGTCCAAACTGGCTGCTAAGCCGCGCGGACGGGCGAAAGTGAGTGACTATGCTCAAAAGCTGTGGTAAGCTTTCTGTTGCGGAACCGGAAATGCCAATAATGCCGTACCAGTAGAGGATTGCGCCATGAAGAGACAATTATTCTCGATGCTTCTACTCGCGGCGGGCACAGCCAACTCGAACGCGGCGGAGTTCGAGCCGCCCGTTCGTTTGAAGGCTGGCGAGACAGCCATCCGCGTCGAAAGTCCAGGCCTCGCTGCCCCTTGCTGGGCCAACGTCAAGGGGAAGATCCAATTATTCGTCGGCCAATTCAACCAAGGAAAGATTCAAGTCTTCGAGCATCTCGACGCACAGAACTTCGCGCCGGGAAAATGGTTAGAGGCCGAAGGATCGGTGGCTGAGGTGCCGGGCGTCTGGTGATGCACCAGCTCCACTCCACAGTTGGTGGACATCGACGGCGACGGCAACGACGACATCCTCTCCGGGTCGTATTCCCGCGACGAAGCGCCCATGGCCGGGCTGTTTCAAGTGTTGCACGCCAAACCGGACGGCAGCTTCCGAAAAGCCGAGGTCTTGAACGGCACTGACGGCGAGCCCCTCATTATTCCGCTCGACGGCCGACCCGATACGGAGAACATCTGCACCCGGCCGTTCGCGGTCGATTGGAACGGCGATGGCCATCTCGACCTGGTGGTAGGCAACTTTGCCGGCACGTTTTACTGGTTTAAGGGAGATGGCAAGGGAAGGTTTCAGCCCAGGCCCGAGGCCATTACGAGCGGAAACGATCCGTTGCAGATCGAGGGCGGTCACAGCGACCCCTTCGTCATCGATTGGGACGGCGACGGCGCAATCGACGTGGTCGGCGGGTCGGGGAGGGGCGGCGTGCAATGGGCCAAGAATCATGCCGGCAAGGGCAAAGTGCCAGAGCTTGGTGCTTTCGAATGGCTGATCCAACCGGCGGCAGACCCCTTCGAAAATGGTCGGCTATTCGTCAGCGAGGATGATTTAAGCGGTCCCGGAGAATCGACGCGGGTCTGGGTCGCCGACGTCAATGTTGACGGGAAACTCGATCTGCTGGTTGGCGATTCGGCCTTCATGAGGGCGCCGGCCGAGGGGCTGAGCGAGGCCGAGTCCAAGAAGAAGTTTGCGGACTGGCAAAAGGCCTACGTGGAAATCGTCGGAAACAAACTGACTTCCGCCGACGAGGCCAAGCGCAAAAAGGCCTTTGAGGACCATCGGAAACTCTACGAGCAGTGCGCGACCTTCATGCGCGAAGAATCGACTGGTTTCGTATGGCTGTACCTGCAAAAGTAGTCCGCACAAGCGCGGATCGGTCCGACACGCCGCTGCCGAGATCTGCACTCGGGCGATGCAGGGCTGCCTGTCAAGGCAACAGACGGCGTCAGGCGAAGCTTTCGATCAGCATGCCGACCACCAGGTGCCAGCCATCGGCCAACACGAACAACAGCAGCTTGAACGGCAGCGAAACCATCACCGGCGGCAGCATCATCATGCCCATCGAAATCAACACGCTCGAAATCACCACGTCGAGAATCAAAAAGGGAAGGTAAATCTGAAAGCCGATCAAAAACGAGGTCTTCAGCTCGCTGAGCATGAAGGCGGGCAAGAGCGCCGTCAGCGGCACTTCGTCGTAACTTTGCGGCGTGGGGGCGTCGGGCGCGTAGCGCAGGAAAAGCCAGATGTCGTCGCTGTTGCCGGTGCGCTCGATCTGCGCGCTCATGAATTGACGCACCGGTCGCACCGTCGCCGTCCAGGCCTCGTCCAGCCCGATGCGGCGGTCCGTGTAGGGCTTGATCCCTTCGTCGTAGGATTGTTTCCAGACCGGCGCCATGATCGCCAACGTCAGAAACAGGGCGATCGAAGTGATCACCTGGCTGGGCGGGAGCTGCTGCGTGCCCAACGCCTGCCTCAATAAGCTCAACACCACGATGATGCGGATGAAGCTGGTCGTCATCAGCAGCACGGCCGGGGCCATGCTCAGCACGGTCAGCGTGAGCATGATCTGCAGCGACGAGGTCAGCCCTTCCGGACTGGTCCAGGCGCCCGGCCCGCCCGACAACATGCTGGGCATGCTGGGCAGCTCGACCCGCGCCGGAGTGTTGGCGCGTTCTTGCCCCACAGCGGTCGAAGGTCCGCAGACTCCGACGAGCAGGCCGAGAAGCAGGGTCGCAATAACTCGCTCGGCATTCATTTTCTCGTTCTTCATTCCGTGGCCTCGACGGTGTTTTTGTCGCGGGAAAACTGCTGGAAGACTTGTCGGAACGAAGCGGTCGCGCTTTGCGGATGCGCCTGGCGGCACAGGCCGGCCAGCCGGTCGACCTCGGCCGGCTCGGTGATCTCGGTGAGCGTCTCCGCGCCGCCGGGCGTGAGGTGGACCAGCAGCAACTTGTTGCCGCAACGCACCAGATAAGCAAACTGTCGACCGGCCAGCGGCGCGCGGCCAAGCACCTCGACGACTTCGGCCGGCAGCTTCGCCGCACCCTTTGGCGCGCCGCGGCGCAGCGCCCAGGCGGCGGCAAAAAAAATCGCCAGCACCAACACCAGGCTGGCGACGCCGGTCGTAATGCCCGTGGCGGGCCTGATCGGCCGGGCGGCGTTCGTGGGGGCGCCGTCGCCATCGGGCGCGGCGTGCCGCGGCGGCAACGGCAGGCCGCCCGCGTTCTGCCGCGTGGGCTTGGTCGGCTGACGCGCGGCAGGCTGCGCCGCGGTTGGCGGGCCGCTACCGCGAACTTCGGCAGCATACGCGGCACGCTCGACGCCGGAGGGGTCGGCCCGTACCGAACCAGCCAGCAAGGCAAGCTGGCAGGCGACGCAGGCGCCGATGATGAACATCGCGTTGCGCAGGGAACGGGCCGCGGAGGCCCGCGGCGTTGGAATTGGAACGAGTGGAAACGAAGTCATCAGCGGCATCCATGCCCATTGTGTCTTTTTATCGTCGTAGGGTGGGACCAGCGAGCTTGCGAGCGCCGGCCCACCGATTTGAGGCATCAGGTTTCAGGCGTCAGGCGTCAGGACTAAC
>DATLUO010000255.1 GCA_035533075.1 Pirellulales bacterium
CGGCGGGATGCGGCAACTATACTCCGTCAGGAACGACCGCTTGGGAATCACGTTCAGTCCGGCGAACAACGCCAGTCCTTCGTCGAGCACGGCGCTCATGACGTGCGTGTGCCGCTGGCTGCCGAACAGTTTCAAGGCCAGCAGACTGCGCAGCGCGTGGGCGGCGGGGACGCACTTCGTGCCGGGCAAGCCGCAGGGTTCGAGCGTTTGGTCGAAGGCCATTTCCGCCAGGGCGGGCAGGAACAGAAACAGTCCGCCGAACTTGGTGCGCAGGGTGCGTGGTTGGAGGTTCAACGTCCGCACATCGGCGCGGTCCGCCGCCGTGGGCTTGACGCCCGGTGGACGCTCGTCGTCGCCGCGTCGCGGCAACCGTAAACCTTCGCCGAACTCGTTCCCATTTTCACACTAACCCGAAGCGCAAGCGAGGTTTTGCCTCTTTTTCACGTTCCTCGCAGGCGCTTCGGGTTGGTGTACGGCACCAGCGTACCGGGTTAGGCGAAGCTTTACGCGGCAACTTGGCAAATCCCTCCTGCCGCAAGGCCTGTCCCACGGCGACGGGGGTGCGTGGCAGGCATTCTTTCTTCAGGGCCTGGCTGATATCGTAGATGGACTGGTTTTGCTTGCGGAGTTCGACGATCCGTTGTCGGATGCAGTCCGCGGCTTTCGTTTTAAGTAAAGAAATCACCTATGGCAGTCTGTCAAAAAAGCCCAGGAATTAGCGGTGTCCCGCCCGCGAACCTTTAGCCGATAAGGGACAATGGGAATCCAGGCTAGGGGCGGCCACGTTCCACGCTGCGGCGAATCGCGGCCAACTCCGCCTCGCTCGGTGGGGCATTTGACACATTCCGCCCAGCCGGATTTACGCGGGAGCGGCCAAGAGGCAAGGACGGACTTGTCGTCGGCCGCGCCGTGCAGCCAGCGATATAGGCTGCACCAGGGCCACTCCTCGGCGCGAGGCACGAGGTCCGCGCGCAAGGCGTTCCGCATGCACTTCCAACAGGACAAAGACCAGCGGCTCTCGCCGCGGACCGCGCGCACCTAAATGCAGCTCGCCCGCAACTGGTCGGAAGCGGCATGGGGCTCCGAAAACGAGGGTCCAAGATGAGTGTCTTTCGCGGCACCGTGGATGGCCACCACATGACCAGCCTGAAAACCATGGGCATCGACGACGGGGACAAAGCCTGGCCGTCGGCAGAGTTCCGGGCCCGCTACGAGAAGGGAGAGTTCAAGTCGGATTGCCCAGGCGGTTGCTGCGACTGGGGTTCACAATTCGCCAGAAGCGGGAGAGGCCATGGACTCCTTCGCCGCTGCCGGCAGGGACGTACCGAGATTTTGGAACCTTTTGAAGTCCGCCCCGATCAGCGCGTAAGCGCCGGTTTCGTCCGCTTTTCGAGCACAGAACCGTGCAATTCGGTGCAGTCCAGTGCAGCGAAAACCGATGCGTGCCGATCGGTAAGCACCGACGAAAAAACCCCGGAAAACAAGGCGTTTTCTAGGGTTGTCGAGAGCGGATGGGGAGGGATTCGAACCCCCGTTAGACTCTCGCCTAAAGCAGTTTTCAAGACTGCCGCCTTCGACCACTCGGCCACCCATCCGTTGCAACTTTGCTTTGGGCAACTCTAACAACCAACCATAACGACTGTCAAACTCGAAGGTGGGTTCGCTCGATCGCCCCAGCTAAGATCTTGCTGCCGGCAAAGTACGTCGACAAAGACCACATGCTGGCACCAGCAGCCCGGCCGCATCGCCGCCAGCCACCGAACCTCATTACTTCTTCACCTTCTGCTCGACCGGCGGAGGCGGCAAGTCCAGCGGCGTCTGTTTGGCCCACAGGTCGATGTAATTGCGCAAATCGTCATGCACGAACTGAAACTCAGTCCGCTCGCTCAGCCCACGGAACTTCGCGTCCGCCGCCACGCGATCGAATTGTTGCAAAGCGGCTTTGAGCGAATCGAGACGCGGGGGACTGGTTCCCGAAAAAACCTCACTCGGCAACGCCAGGTACTGCCGCCAACGGTCATCGAGTAGCGCATAAAGCCGGGCGGCATGTTGCGATAGTTCGACACGCAGCCCATCTGCCTGCGTCGGCACCTGGACGCCGGCGGCGCCGACACCGGGGAGCGGAAGTTGGATTGGAACGTCCTTTCCACCCGTCAGCGAAGTCACCTCCGCGAGCAGACGCACGGCCGACTCGGGCACGGCTGCGGGCAGCAGGTTCGGCGGCGACCCGTAAAACAACTGGTGCGATTGCCCGTCAATTTCGATGGCCGAGCCGTCGATGGCGACACCGGCGAACACGCCTCGGCCGCGCGAGTAGGAGAGCACTTCCGCCTGCAAGCGCGGATCGGTGGCGGCTTCTGCACTTCGGCCCACCGGACCGGCGGCCAGCGACGCACCGACGCCTAGCGTGCATGTGCCGTTCAACAGTCCCTCGATGCTCTGGCTGGTCCGAAAGACCAGAATCACGTCGGTGGCCTGGACGCCGGCCTGCCAGCCGACGCTGCCTCCCGTGAGAATCACGAATTGCGGAAGGCCCCAGTCGCCCTCACGATCGCGGACCATCACCACGCCGCGTCCGCGACGAATGCCGCCCACGAAACCGACCTTGATCACGCCGGGAACGATCGCGATTCCCTGAGCTTCGGAGAGCAGGTTTTCGGGGATCTGCCGAATGGGGATGGTCATGATGTCGTGCAGCACCTGCGTGGCCAGCTCGACGGTCCGTTCAGGACCGCGATTCGCAAAGGCATCTGGCACGAAGACGCCGACGGTCAACAAAACGGCGAAGAGATGCACTCGCAGCATGGAAGGAACTCCCTTTTTCTGAAATCGGGTCGAGAAAAACCGCCCGCACGCTGCCGTTCTACCGGTGCGGGCCGCTCGGCGGCAAGATCGTTTTTTCGGTCGCTACCGCAGTCATGCCTGCGGAGTACAATATGCCGAAGCATGCGGCCGCTCGCATGCGCCCGTAGCTCAATCGGATAGAGCAGCGGATTTCTAATCCGCAGGTTACAGGTTCGAGTCCTGTCGGGCGTGCTCAAAGAGGCAAACCGGGCAACTTGCAAGTTTCCGTCATGGTTGCTTCGTCCGGCATATTCGCCAGCAGCGGTCACGGCGGCCACAAAGTTTGCGAATTCTTCCTGGACAACCTCCGCGGTTTTGCCGATAACGGGGAATAGGGAACGAGATCGCCGATTCTCCCGCCCGAAGGTGATTCGATGAAACGTTTAGCACTGGCTCTGGCAGTGGTCGTGGCCGCTTGCACCTCGCACGCGGACGCGGGTTTTCCGGGCAACGGCTACTGGAGTGTCGGGCCCAACCGGCCGCGCCGCCAGACGACGCAATTCGCCAGCAATGGGCCGCGACGCTCGGCGCCGCTCGATATCTATCCGCCGAGCAGCCCGCACTTCGACCATGCTCTTTTCGGACGCGGCTTGACGGGCAGCAGCGGCAGCGCCTACGACAACAACGAATACCGAGGCCGCGCCGCCACGCTTTCCTATGGCTACTGGGACGGCGGGTTCAATCCGGGCCTGTATGGCTTCTCGATGTATCCGCACTTCGACCGCCCCGGCTTCACCTACTGGCAAGGCGGCCAATAGGCATCTTCCGCGCGTAACATGGCCCGACGGGGGGCAAGCCCTCGCTCCGTCACCTCCCTCCCTCCCCCCCTCGCCTACAGGCCGCTGGCATTCGCGCTAGCGCTAGGGTACAAATGAGCTTTCGCGATTTGTGGCAACTGCTTTTGAAGGGGGGGTAGCCGGCAAAGAACCGAGGCCGCTCTGAGGAACAGGGCATGAACACGCGGGAATTCATCGCGAGCATGGCGGAGCAGAACCTGCTCCCCATGGAAGAGCTGGCGAAGATGCAGCGGCATCTGACGCCGGAGCAGCTCGAAAGCACGCCCAACACCTTGGCCCGCGAGCTGATCCGCCGCGGCAAGATCACTCGTTTTCAGGCCGTGCAGATCATCCAGGGCCACAGTCGCTCGCTCACGTTTGGCGAGTACCTCGTGCTGGATAAAATCGGCGAAGGCGCCATGGGGCAAGTCTACAAGGCCGAACACCGCCGCATGAAGCGGATTGTGGCGCTCAAGGTTTTGCCCAGCCAGGCCACCAGCTCCGAGGTGCATGTCAACCGGTTTTATAAGGAAGTGGAGTTGGCCGCTCGGCTTGCGCACCCCAACATCGTCACGGCCTATGACGCGGGCGAATCGCGCGGCCTGCATTATCTGGTCATGGAGTACGTCGAAGGCGGCACTCTCTCGGACCACATCAAGGCCCACGGCCCGCTGACCGTCGACCAGGCCATGAACTGCGTCCTGCAGGCCGCCCGTGGACTCGACTATGCCCACGGCGAAGGAATCATCCACCGCGACATCAAGCCCGCCAACCTGATGGTCAACCCACGCGGGGTGGTCAAGATTCTCGACCTGGGGCTGGCCCGCGTCGAGCATTCGCTGTCGGTGCCGCTGGCGGCCGGATGCACCGAGCTGACCACCTCCGGCCAGGTGCTGGGCACGGTGGATTACATGGCGCCGGAGCAAAGCTACGACAGCCGCACGGCCGATCACCGCTCCGACATCTACAGCCTCGGTTGCACGCTCTATCGCCTGCTGATCGGGCACTCGCCTTACGCCGGCGAAACCATGATGCAGAAGATGATCGCCCATCGCGAGCAGCCGGTTCCCGCTTTACGCGCCCAGCGCGGCGACGTTCCGCCCGCGCTCGACCTGTTCTATCAGCGGATGATCGCCAAGCTGCCCGACCATCGGCCGCAATCGATGCGCGAGGTCGTCCACGCGCTCGAATCGTTGATGGCCGGCACATCGGAAGCGGAATCGACGGTCACGCACATCGAAATTCCGGCCCCGGACGACGACGGCCTGGACAGCTTTTTGCAGCGGATCGCGGGCAGTTCGGGCATTGGGAAGGCGGCGAGCAACACGGAAACGGTGATGTCGGGCGGCTCGAACACCTTCCGTTCCCCGCCCAGTTCCATCACGGTGGCCCGCCTGCGCCGCAAGAGAACGCAGGCCGCGGCCGGCTGGCTGATTGCGGCGGCCGCCGGCGCCGCAATCATGCTGGGTCTCGGCTCCTGGTTGTCGGGCCGCGCTCAGCGCGATGCGGAGAAGACGCCCGTCGAGACCAAATCGGCCCAAAAGAAGACGCCGAAGTCACCCGCGCGGGCGGTCAAGCGCCGGCGTCCCATCGGCGGTTGACCAGAGAAACACATTTCCGAGAACTTGATGCCCGCGTCTCGATCGAGCACAATCAAGTCGCGATCAAGCTAATCGCCTTATCTCACGTTCAGGAACATCCCATGACCCGCACACCGCTTTCCATCGGCCGACCGAACTTGATTGGCCTTGCTCTGCCCCTGCTAGCGTTGGCTTTTGCACAGACTGCCGGGGCCGGGCAGCAAGACAAGCACTTCGAAAAAGAAATCACGATCACGGTCAAGCTCAACTATCTGTTGTTCTTGCCCGCAGGCTACGACAAAAGCGACAAGCAGTGGCCGCTGATTCTGTTTCTGCACGGAGCGGGCGAGTCGGGCAAAGACCTGGAAAAGGTCAAGATTCACGGACCGCCCAAGATCGTCGAGAACCAACCCGACTTTCCCTTCATTGTGGTTTCGCCGCAGAGCCGGCGCCGGGGCTGGAACCCCGACGCGCTCAAGGCCCTGCTCGACGAGGTGCTGGCCGACTATCGCGTCGACCGCGACCGCGTTTACTTGACGGGGCTGAGCATGGGCGGTTTCGGCACCTGGATGCTGGCCGCCGAGCATCCCGACTATTTCGCGGCCATCGTGCCGATCTGCGGCGGCGGCGACCCGGAAGACGCACCGAAGCTCAAACAACTGCCGATCTGGGTCTTTCACGGCGCCAAGGACGAATCCGTAAAGCTAGAACGCTCTCAGGAAATGGTCGACGCACTGAAAAAAGCCGGCGCGGACGTGAAGTTCACCGTCTATCCCGAAGCCGCCCACGACTCGTGGACCCAGACGTATGAGAATCCGGAGCTTTATGAGTGGCTGCTGAGCCACAAACGCGGATGAGGAATGAGGGATCAGGGGTGAGAGATGAGGGATGAGGTTGAACTTATGAAAGGCTGGTCTGCAAAATCCCTCATCCCGTATCTCTCATCTCTCATCCTGCTGACGCTGGCGCTTGGTTGTGGAAGCGTTGACGAAGAAGCACCGGCTACGACGCCCGCGACAAATCAGGTGCGCTTGTTCTTGAACTGGTATCCGGAGGCGGAACACGGCGGCTATTACGCGGCCTTGCGCGAAGGCTACTATCGCGATGCGGGACTCGATGTGGAAATCGTCAAGGGCGGGCCGTCCGCGCCGGTCCTGCCGCAAGTCGACCGCGGAGAGATGGAGTTCGGCATCACCAACGCCGACGGCCTGCTCTTGGCACGGGCGGAAGAGGTCGAGGCAGTGGCGCTGATGGCGCCGCTGCAAATCAGCCCGCGGTGCATCATGGTCCATCTCGCCTCAGACATCAACGACTTCGGCGATCTGAAGAACATGACGATCGCCATGAACCCGCAGCCGTTTTCGTCGTTCTTAGAGCGGCATGTGCCGTTGGAGGGGGTGACGATTGTGCCCTATCAAGGAAGCGTCGCGGCGTTTCTCAATGACAAGAACTTCGCCCAGCAAGCCTATCTGTTCAGCGAGCCGTTTGTGGCCGAACAGCAGGGAGGCGATCCCAAGTCGCTGCTGGTCGCCGACCTGGGCTTTAACCCCTACACCAGCGTGCTCGTTACGAGCGAAACGTACTTGCGACAGCACGAGGAGATCGTCGCCAAAATGGTCGCCGCCAGCATCCGCGGCTGGCAACACTATATTGACCACCCTGAAAAGACCAACGACTACATCCACGAAATCAACGCCGAGATGGATCTCGCCGCACTGGCCTACGGCGTCAAGGCATTGCGGCCCCTGGTGCTCGACGACGCCGCCAACGAGCACGGCATCGGCAGCATGTCGCTCGATCGCTGGCAGAAGCTGGCTCAGCAGTTGGAAGAACTCGAACTCCTCAAACCCGGCGCGGTCGATGCCGAGAAGGCATTCACCACGAAGTTTCTGAGGCGTGTTGAGGAAGCACCGTAGCGTGGGACCAGCGAGCTTGCGAGCGCCGGCCCACCGTTGGTGACGTCGATTACGGTGGGCCGGCGCTCGCAAGCTCGCTGGTCCCACCCTACCTACACGACTTCGGCCATCGGCTGCGTGCCGTTATCCACCAGATACTGTGGCCGCCCGTGGGTGTCGAGCGCGGTGACGGTGTTCACGTCGATGCCGATGTTGCGGTAGAGCGTGGCGAACACTTCCTGGAACGTGACCGGGCGCGCGGCGGCGTACTCGCCCAGTCGGTTGGTGCGGCCGATCACCTGGCCGGTCCGCATGCCGCCGCCGGCCATGATGGCGCACGACACCTGCGGCCAGTGGTCGCGGCTGGCCATCTTGTTGATCCGCGGCGTGCGGCCGAACTCGCCCCAGCAGACCACCGACACGTCGCGGTCCAGCCCGCGCTCGTGGAGATCGCCGACTAGCGCCGAAAGCGCCTGGTCCAAGAGCGGCATATCGACGCGGCCTTGCACGTAATTCATCCCATCGGGGCCGTGCCAGTCCCAGCGGCTGAAGTTCATCGACACGACCCGCGCCCCGGCCTCGACCAGCCGCCGGGCAATACAAAAATTCTCCACCATTCGCGGTGCGCCGTCGCGCTGGTAGGTCGGATCGTTCTGGCCATAGCGTTCGACGATGCGCGGATCCTCCTTCGACAGGTCGAGCGCGTCGGCCAGGCCCGACGAAGTGAGAATGCCCATCGCCTGCCGTGCGTAGGTGTCCATGCCCTCCATCACTCCGGTCGTGTCGGCCTGGCGGCGGAAGTGGTCGAAAGCGCCGAGCAGCGACGTGCGGTCGCGGAGCCGGTCGAGCGTGATGCCGCCCAGCACCATATCGCCGGCCATCTTTTGCCCGCCGTCGCCCACCAAGCGGAAGGGAGCATGCGCCGCCCCCAGGAAGCCGCCATTGCCAGGGTTTCCCCAGCCGCTGGCCCCGGTCTTCCACATCAGCGACAGGTGCGGCGGAACGCCGGGCTGGGTCGGCCCCTGCACTTTCGAGACCCAGGCGCCCATGGCGGGCCAGCCGCCGCCGGGCGGATTGTTCGGCACGCGGCCGGTCATGCACTGATAGCCGTCGTGACCGCCGAAGGCGCCGACGATCGTGCGGATGGGAATGAACTTGTCCATCATGCCGGCGATGCGTGGAAACATCTCGCTGATTTCGATGCCCGGCACGTTGGTCGGGATGGCGGAGAACTCGCCGCGAATCTCGGCCGGGGCTTCGGTTTTGATGTCCCACATATCGAGATGTGGCGGGCCGCCTGGCAGAAAGATATTGATGATCGCCTTGTGCGAGCGGCCGGCGCCCGCCTTGGCCTCGGCGGCCAACAACTGCGCGAGCGACAACCCGCCGAGTGCCATGCCGCCGATCTTGAGAAAACTGCGGCGGCTCAATCCATCGCAAAAACCTGCGGTCTCTTGGCCGAGAATGGTCAGCATGGTGTTTTTCCCATCGGTTTGGCGGGCATGATGGCAGGCAGGAACGAACGCCGGACGCATCAACGTCCGTCGATTCATCTGGCCGCATCATAAACGAGGGCCGGCAAGAGGGCAAGTTGGAGGGTGCAGCCTACTGCCGCCTAAGTCGGAGGACCGGCCCGAATACCTGCCGCATCCTTGAGACCAACCTCTTCCCCACTTACCCACGTCGATCAACTTCCGGAATCTCGGCAAACAGCCGCGCCCAATATCGCTCGGCTTGGTCGTACTCCGTTGCCTCGGTCAGAAAGGTTGGAAAGAGGTGCGTCATGGCGTTTTTTCTCGTAGTGCGGCTCTGGCACAAACGCCAGGGTCGACGCGACACGTGTGTCGCGTCCGCGCCTGCCGCTGCAAGGCACGGGCCGCCGCGTTCCCGCCGCGCGCGGCGGCGAGTTTTACGGTCGTCCGCCGCGCGCGGCGGAGCGCAACGAGATCCCCCTTTTGTTTCGGCAGCGATGCTAGCCGAAACCGTTTATACACAAGCACTTGCGCCGCCTGGCACCCGCCCGTTTCAACGCGATCTGACGGCGCCGAGCCATCGACGCGCGGCGACAAGGCGTCGACTTCGGAGTTCGAAGGCTGCCAACCAATTTCGAAGGCTGCCAAGTCCCCACGGCAGCGCTCGTGCCGCACCTGACGTAGCGTCGGCGTCTCGCCGGCGGAGACCACCAGCGCGCCGGTGATCTTCGGTCCCCGGCAACTCATTTTGTTCGCAGTTGGCCATCTTGGCACATCTTGTGGTTGTCGTTGTGAGAACCACAACATGTTGTGGTCGATTCGAAGGCTGCCAACCAATTTCGAAGGCTGCCAAGTTCCCACAGCCGCGCTCGTGCCGCACTGCGCCTGACGTAGCGTCGGCGTCTCTCCAGCGGAGATCACCAGCGCGCTGGTGATCTTCGGTTCGCGGCAACTCATTTTGTTCGCAGTTGGCCATCTTGGCACATCTTGTGGTTGTCGTTGTGAGAACCACAACATGTTGTGGTCGATTCAAAGGCTGCCAACCAATTTCGAAGGCAGCCAAGCAGCCCAAACTATCCAAAAAAATCCGGCGGCCTGCCTGCCATTTTGGCGGTTACTAGCCATACGGTATTGTTTCAGCTACTTTTGTGCCGTAGGTGAACATTTTATCAGACTCGGTCCCCGCAGTCTCTCGCCTCCAGCAGCCTTGCGGATGCGTCACCCTCCACGACTGATGATCGGGCGCGACCGCCACCATTCAAACGGTAGCGCTGGCGGGCGAGCGGTTCGTGATCCTGCCCGGGGCCGATTTCCTGCGATTGGCGGGCGAGCCGCGCGGGCCGGAGCTGCCGCCGGCCCTGATGGCCCGCAAGCTGATCCGCTCGCGGCAGGCGCTGGGCTGGTCGCAAGTCGAGTTGGCCCGCCGGGCGGGGGTGCGTCCCGAAACGAATCAACCGCATCGAGCAAGCGCGCCGATCGCCCAGCCTGGCCACGTTCGACAAGCTCTACCGGGCATTGGATGAGGGCCAAGCGGAAGCGGCCCGCGGCAAGGCGGCCGCTGGCAAACGCAACGCCCGCAAGTAAACTCCACGCGCAAATCGGCTGTCTGGCGTAGTTGCTCGATGCGGCTGGCGTAGCCCGTTGGCCGATGTTGCCTTGGGGTGGTGATCGCCGCTTGGTCGCGCACGAACGTGGCATCCGCCGAGGGGTGCTTTTGTGCTGACGAGCCAGTCTGCCGCGCCGGACAGGGCTGCCAACACGCGCCGTCGCGAAACGGTCGTGGCAATTCATGGAGGAACTCCGCCTGACGCGGCAAACGCACGAGTACGCCGGCCTTGACCGCCGGCAAGCCGAATTGTATTATAATACAAACACGCCAAGAAAGGTTTATGGGCCAGGTCGTTTTTATCTGGGATCTGGAAGACGACCCGGAGGGGAACTATTGGCACATCACGGCTTATGAAGTCCCGCCGCCCGGTCCGAGAAAGAAGAGCAAGAAACGATGAAGGAAAATACGAACCATAAGAACAACGACGCCAAGGCTCGGGCGCCGGTCGAGTGGACTGCCGAAGACCGTGCGCGGCACCGGGCCATCCGAGCGATGTTCCGCAACTGGCATCCGTCGCCCGAAGAGTTGATCGCCAGCGGCGAGGGGGCGAATTTCGATCTGCAGGGCGAATATCGCGAGTTGCGCCCGTTCGTCGATGAGATCAAGCGGGCCCGGGAAGCGGCGGGACTCACGCTGGCTGAGGTGTCGCGGCGCTGTGGTATCGACCAGCCGGCCCTCTCACGCCTGGAAAACGGCCACAACAAGAACCCGACGCTCGGCACACTCTGGCGTTACGCGGCCGCCGTCGGGCGGCGGCTCATCCTCTCCACCGAAGCGGTCGCTGACACGCGCCCGCGGCGCAGCAAAGCCAAGCGAGTCGCCGCGGCGCGAAAAACGTGAGCCGCTCACGCCACTGGCGAATTTGCCAAACCGATCAAACGACCTCGCGTTTTCAGTGACGCAAAAGGCTGGGTGGTTTGTTTCCCCCCCGCGGAAAAGAGTCGCAACTGCTGAACCCTGAACCCTTGCCAGGTGGTGATCGCCGCTTTGTCACGCACGAACATGGCATCCGCCGAGGGGTGCCTTTGTGCTGGCGAGCCACCCTGCCGCGCCGGACAGGGCTGCGAACAAGCGCCATCGTGAGGCGGTTCCGGCAATCATGGAGAAACCCCGCCGGTGGGTTGGCGCCCCGTTGGCCGCAATCAGGAAAAAAAGCGAATGATTGGATCTGGTCTAGTGCCCCGTCCAGACTAAATTTTCGGGTTGCCAAGGCCGTCGATTTTGGGGAACCTCCGCGTCAACAAGGAGGTTCAGATGAACAAAAAGTATATCGTGCGGCTCACGGACGAAGAACGGGCGATTTGCGAAGCGACCATCAAGAAGGAACGGGCAAGTCGGAGAAACTGCGGCGGGCGACGATCTTGCTCAAGGCCGACGCCAACGGGCCAGCATGGGATGACGCGAAGATCAGCGAGGCGGTCGGTTGCCGGACGCGGACGGTCGAGAACGTGCGGCAAGCATTCGTCCTGGACGGCTTCCAGGGGGCGCTGGTTCGGAAGAGCCGCGCAACGCCGCCGACGCCGAAATTGCTCGACGGCGACGGCGAGGCGAAATTGATCGCCATGCGGTTGGGCAAGCCACCCGCCGGCTACGGCCATTGGACGCTACGGCTGCTGGCGGATCAAGTGGTGGAACTGGAGGTCGTTGAATCGATCAGCCCGGAGACGGTTCGTCAGACGCTAAAAAAAAACGGCATGACCAAGCGGAAAATCCAGTATTGGGTGATTCCTCCCGACGCCAATGGCGAGTTCGTCGCCAGCATGGAGGAGGTGCTGGAGACTTACGAAAAAGCCTACAACCCCGACCGCCCGGTCGTGTGCATGGACGAGCAGCCGGTGCAACTCATCGGCGAGACTCGCGTGCCGATTCCGGCGACCAAGAACCATCCCGAGCGGGTCGATTATGAATACGAACGGAAGGGGACGGCCAGCATCTTCATGTTTGCCGAACCGCTCTCCGGCTTCCGCCAAACGACGGCCCGGCCGCGCCGCACCAAGGACGATTGGGCTCAAGAAGTCGCCCATTTGCTCGATACTCGCTACGCCGGTGTCGATCGGATCACGTTGGTCTGCGACAACTTGAACACGCACACCAAGGGGGCGTTCTACGAAGCGTTCCCGCCCGAGAAGGCCCGCGACTACGTGCGGCGGATCGACTTCGTTTACATCCCCAAGCACGGCAGTTGGCTCAACGTAGCGGAATGCGAGTTGAGTTGCATGACCAGCCAATGCCTGTCGGACCGACGGATCGGCGACCTCGCGACGCTGCAATCCGAAATTGCCGCATGGTCAACCCGCGTCAACGAGAAACAACGGGCCGTCGATTGGCAATTCACGATCGACAAAGCAAGGGTTAAATTGAAGCGGCTCTACCCGAAAATTCAGTCTGGACGGGGCACTAGTCAACGCTGCGACAGCCGAGTGATGAGGCCTCATCCAGCTTGCCTGGATGGTGAATAAGATTGTTCTCGGCGACGGTAGCAGGGCAATCTCCTTCACCATCCGGGCAAGCCGGATGGGGTCGAAGAAGGCGTTGGTGCGAGGGCGCCGTCTAGCTCACCATCTGCTTCACCATCGAGGCGAGCTCGATGGGGTCGAACGCAGCGTCGGCAAGACCAACTCAACTTTAAGACACTTCCAGCCCCCGCGTCGCCCACCTAGGCGGATATCGCCACGGCGTGCTCGTGCTTGCCCGCGGCCGAGACACGGCCTATCCCGCGGTCGTCGACGCGGAGGCCTTTCGACCAACGGTGCTGGCAAGCGTGCGCGAGTTTATCGAAGCTTGGGCGTCACCAAGAAACCCGTCAATCTCGTCTCGCGACCTCTGCTCGGCGTCTCAATAATTAAATCAACGAGACCATCTTTGGAATAAAACTTTGGGGCAGCGCTCACGTAACAGTCTTGGCTTCCGGCAAGCCCACCAAAATCAATCTTGGCTGGGAACTGGTCAGGCTGAACTTTCATGTCATGATTCTCCGTTTGACTTGAAGGATGTGGAACGCACAGTTAAACGATGCGTGCCCGCCCCGAAATCTTTTGGCGCTAACCGCCCGCGAGATCGACCGTACGGTCCGCACGCCGCGACGCAACGACTGCGCAGGCGGCGATCGAATTCTCGCGTGTCGCTTGTTCACATGGCTCGCCGGCCACCTCGCGGCAGATACGGCCGCGCCAGTCGATACGAGAACGCACCGACGTCCCGCTCCAGGTCGAGCACTTCGCAACGGTCGCCTTCAAGTGCCAAGAGGTCAGGCGCCAACCACTCCGGGAAACCGATCAATGCGATGCTGCCCCCAGCATCGACAATCTGAGCGAGAGTCGCGGCGTGGAAGTGGTCGTGCGATAGAAGCGTTATGTGCTGTGGCCGGCCGGCGGCCTGCTCTATTAGAGCCGCGTCAAGGCGGTCCTTGATGTAGTTGTCAACGGGGTCTTCATTCGCGATGGAACGTCCTGTTGGTGGAACGGCCTTGAAGTCATAGCCCATGTATGTCATCGCCCTGAAGAATGGGTATGCCTTTTCGGTGAAGTGGTCTCCGTTCATGGCGAAAACCGGCTTTCCAGTCGACGGAAGGAACCGCTTGACGCGATTGTGCCCGGCGAGCGGTGATTGACTGGCTAAAGGGCGGCCGGGCCCGAGCCCCACGCCCCGGCCGAGCTTGCCTCGGTCGAGCACATGACTTGGCAGGCTGACGACTCGTGCTTGCCACCGGGATGAACCCGGCGGAGAAGATCGGGTCGCGGTGCGCGGCGTGTTAGCCGGTCAATCGTGCCGGCCACGGGGACGAGCCCCGCGGAGCGGCGGCCTTGTGGTGCAGGCGTCCCGCCTGCGCGGTCTTGCGAGCCGCGCACAACATCACGCGCGGTCCGCCCCGTCCGGGCCTTGTGTCCGGCGAGCGCTGATTGACTGGCTAAAGCGCGAGCATCTCTCAACTCTCGCCCCGACCGAGCTTGCCTCGGTCGAGCGCGTGACCTAGCAGCCACGCAGTCGTGCTTTCCATCGGGATGAACCCGGCGGAGAAGATGTATTGGCGGCGGAGCGAACGCGGCTGCGCGACAAACGCGTTAGGCTGGGCTGTAACGTGTGATCCAAGGGACGCGATCAAAGTCGGCGTCGTGACTGGCGATCGACGCTAACCCGAACTGTTGCATGATGGCCACGATTAGCGCGTCGCCGCTCAGCAGGCCGTATTGCTGACTGACGGCTGTGGCGGCAGTGTTAATCGACGCTGGGGGCACAACGATTCGGACGCCGAACTGGTTTACGTCGTCGATCGCCTTTCGAAAGAGGGAGAGCCGCATGATTTCGGCCGGGTGTTTGCGAAGACGCTGCGCGATTCCCGCGACCGGCCATCCGAGTTTCGCCACCGCTTCGGTTGTCATGACACGATGCGCCACATCGTTTAAGACGTGCGTCGAAGTGGCGGCGAACAGCTCGCCGCGTTTGATTCTCGCGAGCAAGTTCGCACACGCGATGCCCAGGGTTGGATGCGGCATGAAGTGATAGACAAACGTATTGGCGTCGATAAAGAGCGACGCGCTGGCGGGGATGTCGCTGAAAGTCACGGCGATTCCTCAACGCCAAACTCAGCGTCGAGGGCCAGGCGCTCGGCTGTCTCGGCGTCGCCCGTCCATCCCAACATCCCATAGCTCGCGCGAACTGGATCGTCGGTGCTCTCGACAAAGGGCTGCCGCGGAGCGGGATGAATAGAAACCTGCACTCGCTCGTGTTCGGCAAGCGGCAACGGTTGCTCCGGCCTAAGAACGCCGTTTTCGTAGACTGCTTGGATCAACAGGGATTGCATACGAAACTCCATAATAGTTGCCCACCAATTATAGTCGGCGGCGGAGCGGCTGGGGAATACCGCCGTGCTGCGCGTGACAAAGATCGGTCCGACCGGTTTTCCAGGTGGATCAAGAGCGACGTGAGCAGCACGGTCTTGCCGGAGTTCGGCAGCCCGACGATTGCCACGCGGCGCAGGTGGTTAATCAGTGCGGGAAGGGTTGCGGCCATTTCGGAATGGTTTTCTTACGTCGCGCGTGGCTTCGTCATCTCGACGACAACGACGGGCTTTGGCCAGCGTGGCAAACCATAATCTAGGTGGTTCGCTGCCGGCCTGCAAATCCTTTCTTGTGGAACAAAGGCGCGCAACCAAATGCCGCCGGTTTCGCTCCGCCATCTTGTCAGCATGACGGCAAAGGGCGATAATCACCGAAGTGGCGTTTGACAAAGGAGGCCATTCGGGATGGTGCGGTGATGACGCAGGCATTTGACCCTTATCACAAGTGGCTTGGCATTCCGCCGGCCGAGCAGCCCGCCAATCATTACCGCCTGCTCGGTCTGACGATGTTTGAAGGCGACGTCGACGCCATCGGGAGCGCCGCCGACCAGCGGATGGCCCATGTCCGCACGTTTCAACTGAGCCAGCACGCGGAGGTCTCGCAGCGCCTTTTGAACGAGCTGGCCGCCGCGCGCGTGTGCCTGCTGAAACCGGGCGAAAAGATCGGCTACGACCGAAAGTTGCGACATCATCTCGCGATGACGGCACGCGAGGATGATGATGCGCGCGCGTGGGAGCGACGTTCAGTCGAAGCCGGCACGATGAATGCCGCGCCGTCCGGGCCGCGGGAAATTCAAGCGGGGTCGCCTCAAGCCGTTAGCGTTACGGTGCCACCTCGCCTCGCGACCGCTGTACCGTTGGTGCCCCTTCCAGTTGCGTCGGTCGCGCCCGTCACTGCCGTGCAGGTTCCGGTTCAAGGGGAACCGGTGGCCACGGCTCGCTGGCTGGCAAATGAACGGAGCAAGATCGCTTTTTATCGGCTTCTTGGTCGCTCGTTTTGGACTCTGGTCGGCGCAATTCCCCTATGCCTGACAGCGTATGTGGCCGTCAGGCAGTACCGTGCCAACCAGTTCGGCGCGATGGCCGCGCGCGACGATCGCCATCAATTCGCGGAACCAGCGCCTAATGCTCTACCTCCCGACGTTCGCACGCGCGTCGCCATGACGGGCGGTGCCTCGCCCTCCGCCTCGCCGCCAACGAAGCCCAGTTCGCAGAGTACGGCGCCGGAAGGGCGAGTCGATTTTAATGCTGTCGCCGCGCGCCAGCGGTCAATGGCGGGGGCGCCGCGTGTAACATCGAGCGCCGCACCGCGTTTCCCGCTGAACACCGACCGCTTTTATCCACTAGACCGCGTATGGTTCCTGGGCTTGGTCGATTCGCGCTGGACCGACATCCGAGATCGCTTTGAAGCACGTCAATACGACGACAGCATGGCGATCAAATGCCAAGGCGAAAACGGAGACCGCATCGGTCTAAGACGGATGATTTTTCATGAGGAAGATCCCGCGGAAACAAAAATGGTGGCGCGGTTTCGCGTCGAGCGCGGCTCAATTTCATTTGGTTTTCAGTCCCGCGATCTTTCCAATGTCGGCGAGACCGTGACTCAGGAATTGACCGCCGGCCACGCTTGCATCGCTGAAAGCTGGCTCGACGCGGCCGCGCGCCAAGGCGTGGCACGTATCGTTGGCGCGCCTCAAAGCGGCGTGGTCGCCAGTGCTGTTCCGTTAGATTCATACTTTGCGATCACGCTCAGTGGCGACTCGCTGCTTAGCCTCTACGAATTGAGGTTTGTTCCGCAAACGAAACGTTCGTTTCCGACAACCGCGGCGCAAAACCTGCCTCCGCAAGGCATCCCAGCGCCGCCTGAGCTGCCCGAGGCAACCGTTGACGTACGCGATTCAGAGGCGCCGGACGACGAACCGCAAGCCGATGCACACCCGGTTGCCGAGGAAGATTGCGACGCTGAAATATATACAAGCGTCAATCGAAACGTGGGGCGCCGACATCGCGCGGCTCGAGGCAGAACGCGGCAAGGTTGAGTCGGAGATCCAAAGCATTGAGCGCAAACTTCCAAGCCTGAACAAGGCGATTAGCAACACACGTAGTTCCAAGTCTGCCGAGCGAGCGATGATCGCGATCCAGCAAGCGAAGAATGAAATTAAAAAGGCGCGAACACGACTAAGACGGCTTGACGACCAGATCGACGCGAATGAGCGACACATTGAGTTGGCGCGTGCGCGACTCGGAAAACTGCGGCCGGCGGCGCGCGAAGCCGCGCCGGCGTCGAAAGCTGATTAACGATGGCGAGCTTTATGCCGCAGCGGACGGAACAAGGCAGCCATAGTTTAAAACGCGCGTGGTGCGGTCGACGATGCTTGGCGACTAAGACCGCCCTCGTCCTGCCCTCGAACCTCGACCTGAACTATCGGTGTCCTCGCTTGCTTCTGAAAGGAACGGCGTTTTTGAAGCTACGCGTCCGCTTCCAATACTTCATCGGCTAGCTCCTCAATTTCAGCCTGGACTTGCTCGGGAGCTGGAAGCGCCACCTTCTCTCGCTTCTTCGTAATTGTTAGGCAGACCTCATCGAGTTCGCCGTGCGCAAAAGTACGGCGTGCGGCGTCAGGATCGGCGCCTTTGCCGGCTTGATACATCGAACGCAGCCACGCGGGGTCAACCTTCGTCTTCACGTTTTCGATTAGTTCCTTTATCTCGGCCTCGCATAGCAGATAGTCGATTGCGAGTTCCTCGACTACTTCGTGGACGAACCGCAACATCCGCTTCGCATCGTCCTCGGCTAGTCGGTCCAACACGACTTTTGCCCCTGCCGAGCCGAGCCAGCCGCAGGCGACCGCGCCCACAATGCCACCGACGACGCCACCGGCAGCGGTTCCTATCGCGGGCACGACGCTGCCAAGCGCGGCACCCGCCGCGGCGCCGCCCATCCATCCTCCCACGCCGGTGGCGACGCCGCTCGCGGCGGCCACGAGGTTCTTGGAGAACTGCCGCCAAGAGATGTTGCGGGCGATCGCCGCACGGTAAAAGTCCGGCGTCGAGGTCAGCGCGACGACGATTGTCGACGTAATGACGTTGCTCCGCAATAGCTTCGCGACGTGGTTAACGGCCGCGGCACCGTACACCGCACGGCCAAGGGATGCCTGGGCGACGGACTGAATCGCTTTCCGCCCGACGGTCGTCGAAGCGACGACCCGCATCCCATGTCTGGCGTGTACGGCACCGAGGGCTGCTATGCGCGTCCGCAGGACCTGCGCGGCCACGATCCCTGTAATCGTGCTGGAAGCTCCAGAGATGATCCCACTTGCCACCGCCGACCTCACCGCCTCCGGCGTTCTCTCACCGCTCCATTTGCAGCGCGCGAACTGTATGCCGAAGCTGATCGCGAAGACATACGAGCTTGTCACAGCTTGCGTTTTGGCGTCGAAAAGCAGCGAGTCGACCGTTCCCGACCGAGCAATGTTGCGCGCCTGCTTGTAGGTCACCTCGCCCTTCCCGACCAGGCGCTCGGCTTCCCGCGGATCCATAATACCGGGAACACGGCCGTTGAGGATTTTCTGTTTCATCAGGCGCACGCATTCGTCGTACTGGTCGCTAGGCACCTCCAGTGATTGCCCGCGATAGCGGTACAACCCTGTCTGCGTGTCGAAAGCGTCTCCGATTGTTAGTCGCGGCGTCTGACAGTATTTCGTCTGAATTTGCACGCCGTCGACAATACGGTCAGGCCCGTTGGCGGCGTGATTGGCGCCGACCATGTTGACTTTTCGGCCAACCGCGCGGTCGGCAAGCGCGTTTGCTTCTTCGGCCGCGAACCCGTGACCGCCCTTGGTGTGAAACCGGCTGATTTGGGTGTTTTCGAGAGCGTTCGCCACTGCCGCGGCAATAAATGCGTCCGGGTCATTCCGGTCTTGGGTCATGTGTATGGTTCTCAGAAAGTCGCGTAAGGAAAATGCAGGGGGGAATGCGTGACCGCAACTTCAAGTCTTGGCGAATCGTCAGGTTCGTCGGCCATAGGTTCTCGGCGCTGTGGGACCGGCAAATTAAACTGACACAACCATTGTTCATTTTGTGGTTCGCTCCTCGCCCGCAAATCTTTGCTGGTTTCTCGGTTCAGCGCCGCGTTCCGCGCCGGCAGTTGTTCCCGCATCAGCGAGCTGCGGCGCCTCCGCTGGGATTCACCGGAGATCTCGGTGGCGGCGGCGATGGTATCGCGAACCCGCCCCCGCCCGGGCCTCCTCGGCTGTTGACGGCAATAATATAGACCAGGGCCGGAATGAGCTTCTTCCACTCGGCCTGCGTCAGCTTCCATGCGCCCCAGAGCCCGGCGGCCAACCATCCCGCGGGACCGATGATGAACGCGATCGTGCTGGTCATGCCGGTGTAGACCGCAAACGGCAGGGTTATGCCAACAGCATGCGTGAGAAAGCCGAGAGCGGTTGTCGATGCGACGTATACACTGAAGCCCGACGCCTGAGCGGCGCCGAGCAAGGCGAGCGTCCTCGTTGGCCCGCGAAGGCCGGGCCCTTTGATCTCGGCATCGCCGACGATTGCCGACGCGTCCACTTGCTGCTCGAAGAACTTCTGCCGCTCCCTCGGCTTCATTCGTTGAAGGGCCGGCTCAAAGCAAGACGCCCAGCCATTTGGGCCGGCGGGCGATCAGCGGTCGTTTGATCGGCTCTACAAGGAAGCGGGCGCACACGCGCAAAGAGCGTGCGCAAGATAGCCGGTCGCGCAATCGGTACGCGACCGGCTAAGAAAAAGCGAGCGCCGCGCGCGGCATCGCCCCAACGGCACGCTGCTTGGGGCGGTGCGGCGTTCAGGTGAAGGCGGGCCGGTTAGATCGGCGCGCATCGCGCTGCCCCAACAGCGGTCCCATTCAGGGCCACGAAGCTCGCGCCGTCTAACCGCCGCTGACGCTCGACCAGTCGAAGGCGGCGTCTTTGGTGCGACGGTAGTTGGCGTCGAGCTGTGGCTGCAAAAGGAGGATGGCGGCGATGCGGCGGGCCATGTTCATCACTTCGCGGGCCTCTTCGGGCTTCAAGTCGCGCCCCAAAATCTCCCGCTCGCGACAACTGAGCCATTTCTTCATCACCTGATAGCCGCCGATCGTGTACTCCCAGACGTTGATCGGGACGTTCCGCCAATAAGCGCGGTCGTTGAGAAACACGTCGCAAGTCGTCGCGCCTAGCAATCCTCGCAGATCGTCGAGCGACGTTTCACGTGCCGCAGCCTGGGCGGCCATCGCCTCCCGCTCGGCGTCGTCGTAGGCCGGTGTTTCCATGCGGCCCTTGGCGGGCATCGTCACGCCCTCTTGCCCGTGATGCGCCCAGCCGGCGGTCACCGCCAGGTCGCCCCGCGCCGGGTCGAGCGAGCCGCCGCCGGCTTTCGTCGTCAGCCCGATGGTTTTCAACACCGGCGCGAGCTTACCCGACGTGACGCCGGCCACGCCGGCCTCGGTATCCAACAGTGCGGCGAGCTGCTCGCCTAGCGCCGCCGACGCCTCCAGCGATGCGCGGTCGGCCGGCAACGGAATGCGTGGCCACCCCTGGCGCAGCGCCGCCGCGTTTTCGCCTCGAAAAAGCGGGGAGTGCATGATCGCGACCACATGGAAAAAAACCAATTCGCCATGATCGGCGTCGCACCGCTCTAGGTATTGCTGGGCGGCCTCGGATAGGTTCAGCATTCGTACTGCTTTCGTCGAAGCGTCGAACAGGTCCCCGTTGCCTGTTTGCAACCGGTGCAGGTACAGGGGAAAGAAATTACTGAAGCCGTTGCCGAAATTGTCGGCGAGAATAGACGTAACCGTGCCCCGCGCCCATGTCGTGACCGACTCGCGGCGGCGCGCTTCGACAAAGAAGTTGCGGTCGCCGACCTGGGGGAAGAAATCCGGGCTCTTTCGGCCAAGTAGCACAAGTTGGCTGAAGAGGTGTGCGCGAGCCGGCGCGAGAAGAGCGAAATGGCCGTGCCGACCTGAATTCCTTCGCGGCGAAACGGTGTGGAAAACACGCTTGGATCCGGTTGCCCGTCGGGCGTAAGCTTTCCGATCCGATACTTGTCGCCGTTGAGCGAGTCGATCCAGATTCCATCGAACACATCGAGCAGCCGCTCCCGCATGCCATTGTGGCTGCGGCCGTCGAGCCAGGAGAATGAGACGTTTTGCCGCGAGGAAAAGCGGTGGCTGGGGCAGAGCTTGGCCAGATAGCGGGTGGCGCGCATCGACAGCTTGGAGGCCAAGCGACGCCCCGGTGCTCCAACCGGGGCATCGCCTGGCCGCCGAGATGAACGAAGTGCCAGCCTCCACCCGGCCAGGCTCTGCCCCAGCCACCGCCAATGTCTCTTTCCCGGCCGCGTGAAGTTAGCGCCTTATCGCAGCATGCGATTCGTCGGTTTCTTGGCGTTTTGCGCTTTCGGTTCGGGCATGTCGTCGTAGGCGGTCCACACCTTGGTCTTCATTTTTTCGAAGAAGGCGGTGATCGCCTTGTTTCGGGCATCCATACCCCGCTGCTCCGTGATTTTGACTTTGATTCCCGCCTGCGCATCGCGAAAGCTGGTGGCACCCGCCTCGGTGCGCTGCACCACGCGCACGATCGTAAAGCCGCGGCCGTCGTCAATCGGATTGCTCAGCACGCCGACGGGCAGCGAGAACAGCGCCGCATCCAACTCTTTGCACTTCAGGCTTCCCTTGCTGGTCCAATCGTGCAACCCGCCCTGGTCGGCCTTGGCGCCCTCCGAGTGGACCTTGGCGATTTCGGCCATCGGCGCGCCGGAGTACACCTGATAGCCGAGCCGGCGGGCCAGCTCCCAGGCCTCTTGCCGGCCGCGACGGCGCCCGTAATTCACGTGAATCTGCTCGAAGCGGACCTTGGCCGGAAACTCGTACTCGCGGTGGTGCTCGTGATAAAAAGCCAGCATCTGTTCGTGGCTCACGTGCTCGTCGAACTTGGCGTCTTTTCGCATCCACTCCTGAACGAGGATCATCTCGACAAAGGATTTCCTTTGCTCCTTGAGCGAGGTGCCATACTCTTTCAGCTTGGCGTCGACCTCGCTTTCCGTCGTGACGCCCAACTTTTTTTTCATCTCCGGCAGCCGTTCTTTCTCGAAGTGCTGCAGAATCTGCTTCTCCATTTCCGGAAACTTTCCTTCCGGCACGTTCTTTTTCATCTCCTGCACCACCAACTTCGTCTGCAGGAGCGATTTCACGTGCTTGGCCATGACCATCTGAAAAAACTGATCGTGCTGCTCGGGCGGCACCTGTCTCGCCAAATGCTTAAACTCTTCTTGGACCGCCGGCAACACGTCGGCGGCCAGGATCACCTCATTGCCAAACTTGGCCACCACCTTGGCGCTTGGGATCGGAACCGGCCGCGTCACTTCCAAGGCCCCGGCACCGCTGGGATCGATCTGGAGCTGGGTGAAGGGGGTCTGCCGTGCGCGGCTGGGCTGGCCGGGCGGCGCCGCGGGCGGCTTGCCGGTCGGCGGCAGCCGTTGAGGCGCGGGTCGTCCGCGGTAGACCGCGCCGTTCGGCGGCGGCGCCGCGTTGCCGTCGGCGGGAGTCTGAGCCTGGGCCGCGGCCGTCTCCACCAGGGCGGTCAGCCAGTGCATCGGCAGACCGTGCCGCACCCAGAGCGTCGCCGCCAGGGCCGCTGTGACGCTGAACAAGGTTGGATAAAACAGACGCGACACAGAGGAAGGGGTTTGGGGTTTGGGGTCTGGGGTTGGGTAGATTGCAAATTGCAAATTGCCTGACGCCTATCGCCTTTCGCCTATCGCGCGCGGAGTATAGCTGCCCGTTTAGTCCCCTTGCAACACGGATTTGACCAGTTCATAAAGTTCGTCGGGTGGCGGAACTTGTTTGCCAATCGGTAGATAGGCACTCCGCGCGTCAACCACGCGCAACCGGCCCCCCTGGTGCCGGGCCAACTCCTCGATCCGCGCACGGTTCTTGTAGCTGAACACCACGTAGCCGTCTTCCAAGTGCAGGCAGTCGATTTGCCAACCCTGAGCCAGAATTGCCACCTCGGTCCGCACCAGCAGCCGCTCGGCCATCTCCGGCCGCGGACCAAACCGGTCGCTCAACTCGGCCGCAAAATCCGCCAACTCGGCCAGCGTGGTGACGCGCGCCAGCCGCCGATAAAGGTCGATCTTCAACCGCATGTCGGGCACATAGCGCCGCGGCAGGTACGCTTCGCCCGGCAGGTCCACATTGACCTCAATCGTCATCTTCGGCGCAAGATGTTTGAGGCTGCGGACCGCTTTTTCGAGCAGCTCGCAATACAGCTCATACCCAACCGCCGCAATATGCCCGCTTTGCTCAGTCCCCAGAATGTTGCCGGCCCCGCGAATTTCCAGGTCGCGCATGGCGATGGCGAATCCGGCCCCCATGTCGCTGAACTCGGCGATGGCCGCCAGCCGCTTGGTGGCCGTCGAGGTGAGCGAGTGGTTCGGATCGACTACCAGGTAGCAATAGGCCCGGTGCTTGTAGCGGCCCACGCGGCCCCGCAACTGGTGCATGTCGGCCAGCCCATATTGATCGGCGTCGTCGATGAAAATCGTGTTGGCGTTGGGGATGTCGAGGCCGCTTTCGATGATCGTGGTGGCCAACAGCAGGTCGTATTTGTGGTCGATGAAATCGAGCATCACCTGTTCGAGCTGGCCTTCCGACATCTGCCCGTGGCCGATGGCGATGCGCGCTTCGGGCACGATCTGCTGCAATTGCCGGGCCACGTTCTCAATGTCGTATACGCGGTTGTGGACGAAGAAGATCTGCCCGTTGCGGTTCAACTCGCGCATGGCGGCATGCCGCACCAAGTCGGCGTCGAAGCGGACCACGCGGGTCTCGATCGGCAGCCGGTCGGCTGGCGGCGTTTCCAGATTGCTGATGTCGCGCAGACCCAAGAGCGACATGTGCAGCGTGCGTGGAATCGGGGTGGCGGTGAGCGTCATCACGTCGACCATCTGCCGGCAGGCCTTGAGCCGCTCTTTGACGGCCACGCCGAACCGCTGCTCTTCGTCGATGATCACCAGCCCCAGGTTGTGAAACCGCACGTCGGCCTGCGCCAGCCGGTGCGTGCCGATGACCACGTCGAGCGAACCGCCGGCCAGCCGCTCCAGGATCTTCTTCTGCTCCCGCGCGGTGCAGAAGCGGCTGAGCACGGCGATCTCGAAGGGAAACTCGGCCATGCGGCTGCGGAACGTGCGGCCGTGCTGCTCGGCCAGCACGGTGGTGGGCACGAGCACGGCCACCTGATAGCCGGCGTCGATGGCCTTGAAGGCCGCCCGCATCGCCAGCTCGGTTTTGCCATAGCCCACGTCGCCGCAGATCAGCCGGTCCATGGGACGCGGTTCGTGCATGTCTCGCTTGATGGCCGCGACGCCGACAAGCTGGTCGGGCGTTTCGAGGTAGGGAAACGAGGCATCGAACTCGCGCTGCCACTCGCTGTCGAGCGGAAAACTGATGCCGCTGCGTGAGGCCCGCGCGGCCTGCAAGTCGAGCATGTCGGCGGCCATGTCGTTGACGGCGGCCTCGGCGGCCTTCTTTTGCCGGACCCAGGTTTGCCCGCCGATGCGGGCCAGATTCGGCCGGCTTTTCGCCCCGCCTACATATTTCTGCACCAGCTCGATCTTGGAACAAGGCACGTAGACCTTGGTGCCGCCGTGGAACTCGATCTCCAGATGCTCTTCGCCGCCCTCTTGCTCGCCCAGCAGCTTCAGGCCGCGATAACGGCCGATGCCGTGGGCCAGGTGGACCACGTAATCGCCGTCGCGCAGCTCCAGAAAACTGTCGATCACGCGGCCCAGCCGGCGCCGCGAGGGCCGGCTCAGATCGGCCCGATGAAACAGCTCGCTGCCACTGACCAGCACGATGCGATCGATCACCAGGCGGAAACCGGCCCGCAGCCGGCCGAGTGGAAAGTGCAGCTTGCCTTGCGCGGCCAGACGCGTGCTCTCGAAAATTTCCGCCAAGCGTTTGCCTTCGGCGTCGTTCTGGCAGACGACGAACACCTCCTGGCCTTCGCCGGCGGTCTCCAGCTCATTGCGGACCTTGCCGATGTCGCCGCTGAACCGCTCGACCGACTCGATTTTCAGCCGGCAGGTGGTTTCCATCGAGCCGATCGAGATGCTGCTGGCCGTGACCGATGGGAACTGGTAAATACCCTCCAACACCTGCTTGAGCGTGTGGGCCTCGGCCGCGTCGTCCAAGCGTCCCAGGTAATGCCGGCCTTCGTCTTCGAGCTGCGTTGGCTCGACCAGCAGAAACCAGCTTCGTTGCGGCAAGTACGTCGTAAAGAATTCACGGTCGGCCGTCGTGGGCTTCAGCACCGTCAGTTCCACCGCCTCGACGACGCCCAGGCTCCGCTGGCTGGCGACCTCGAACCGGCGGATCGACTCGATCTGGTCGCCGAACAGCTCCACCCGCACGGGGTCGTACCAATCGGCCCCGAACAGATCGAGGATGCCGCCACGGAACGAGAACTCGCCGGGCAACTGCACGGCACTGGTATTGTGAAAGCCCTGATCGACCAGCCAGCGGGAAAGTTGCTCGACGTCGATCGTGTTGCCCGTCGCCAGCCGCCGCGTTTGGCGGCCGATCGACGGTTTGTCGGGCACCGGCTGCAACAGGCCCTGGATGCTGGCCACGACCAGTTTGGGCGGCCCGGCGCCGTCGAGCATTTTCAGCAGCCGCAGCCGGTCGCCGAACACGTCGTCGGCGACGCTCTGTTCGGTGGGCGTCGTCTCCCAGGCCGGCCAGCGTTCGGGCCTGATTTCGCTGAAGACGGCCAAATCGTCACAAAAATCGTCGATGTCGCTGGTTTGCGGGCACACGACGACGAGCGAAGCGGGGGCGTGGCGAAGGAGCGTGGCGGCGACGAGCGCGCAGGATGAGCCCCAGACTCCGTCGAGCGTGGCGCCATGCCCGGATTGCAGGCTGGCCACAACTTCGGCGAAGCCGTCGGTCGATTCCAAGCGGTCGGCGAGCTGCCACAACCGCTCGGCGGCGGTGATTGCAATTTCCGCAGACGCCATTGAAGTTGGCGGAATTATACGGGCCTGGCCATGCCGGGCCTAGGTCGGATTGGCCAGCTTCGCAGCATTGTTTTGGGCGGCGAGTGGTCAGAGTGGGATGATTTCTACCGCACCACCCGGCGCCACTTCAATCCGCAGCACATTGCCTGCGAGTAGCCGCATGCCCAGACGTGTCTCTTCGCCAACCTCCGAAATCAGCACGGGGCACCAGAAACCGTGCCATTCGACCTCTGCAGCGTAGATGCCGAACCGCCGAAGCGATCCATCGGCAAGCACTGCTCCACTACGCGACCGATATTCGAGGCCTAACGTGGCTATCTCAGCCGCTGGCAATGTCAGCGAAGCACTGAAGCCCGAATCGACGACAGCATCCACAGTTAGTTCGATGTGCGACGGGCCGCGTACGCGCAGCCGCATAACCGCCTCGTTCCGCGCGTTAACGACGCCGCGCATCACCTCACCGCCCTCATGCGATACGCGGCAGGTTCGCCGACCCGGCCGAGCCAAACGTCCGCTCTCGGTCTGCGGTCGCGCAATCGCATGATTGCCGTGTAGTCGTCCTCGTCGAGCTCATAATCGCCCGACCCGATGTCGATGGCCACGAACTTGCCGTGGTCTTCGGGCCGGAGCGATGGCCGCACCCCGCGGTCAAAGACCTCAGGCCCCAGTCGGTCAACTTCTTCGGGGCTGCGATGCGGCTCAGTTGTAGACATAATGCGTTCTCCGATCTATGGTGCGACGTCAAACACCGGACAATACCTATTCTAAAGCACGTCGGCTGCGGCGTCGATTGCGGCGATGTCCAGGTCACATTGCTGAACAATCCGCCGCCGGCTGCTAAAATGATCGTACCATGCGACCCTCCGTGCCTCTCCTCTTGCTTGTCTTGTCGTTTCTGCCGCGCCACGCGGCGGCCGGTTCCGCTGACACCGCGGCACAAGTAGCGCGAAAGGTGAGCTATCGGCTCGAAGTCGTGCCGGTTCTGACGAGGGCGGGTTGCAATTCGGGCAGGTGCCACGGCTCGCCCAGCGGCAAGGGCGGCTTTGCCCTCTCGCTGCGCGGATTCGACTGGCAGAACGACCATCAACGGCTCACCCGCGAGGTCGCCAGCCGGCGGATCGACCTCCTGAATCCTCAGCAGAGCCTGTTGCTCGCCAAACCGACGCTGCGGCTGCCGCACGGCGGCGGGCGACGCTTCAAAGCCGACGATCCGCTGGCCAAGCTTCTCATCGACTGGATTGCCGACGGCGCGCCGAACGACCCCACCGACCCGGCGGCGGTCCGGCTCGTAGTCAGCCCCGCCGAAAGTTGGCTGGAAGCGTCGGCCGAAACACAGCAGCTTCGCGTCGTCGCCCGCTTCTCCGACGGCTCGTCGCGCGACGTTACGCACCTCACGCATTTTTCGGTCAGCCCGGAAGGCAACGCGGACGTCTCGCCCGATGGGCTGGTGCGGCGATCAGCTCACGGCGAGGTGGTTGTCGCGGCGAGTTACGGAGAACAATTCGCCACCAGCCGCCTGGCGTTCCTGCGGCCGGCAGAAGGTTTTGTGTGGACGGATCCCCTCGAAAACAATCAGATCGATCACCTGGTGTTCGACCGCTTGCGGCGACTGCGAATGGCACCCTCGGACCGCTGCGACGATGCGGCGTTCTTGCGACGGGCCTGGCTCGACCTGTGCGGGCTGCTGCCGTCGACCGAGGACGTGCGGCGCTTCGCGGCAGATGCATCGCCCGACAAGCGCGACAGGTTGATCGACGCGCTGCTCGACCGCAAGGAGTACGCCGACTTTTGGGCCATGAAATGGGCCGACCGGCTGGGCTGCAATCAGCGGTTCGTCGGCAAGACCGGGGCGATCAAGTACCACGCCTGGATTCGGCATCAGATCGCGGCCAACGTGCCCGAAGACGAGTTCGCGCGGAAGCTGCTGACGGCCTCCGGCGGCAACTACGGCAATCCGCCGGCCGGTTTTTACCGTTTGCCGCGCACGCCCGAAGACCGGGCCGAGCACGTGGCCCAGGTGTTTCTGGGCGTGCGCATCGGCTGCGCTCGCTGCCACAACCATCCGGGCGAACGCTGGACGCAAGACGATTACTACGGGCTGGCGGCGTTTTTCGCGCGGCTGCGTTACCGCAACGGGCCGTTTTTCAACCACGTCTACGACAAGGAAGAAACAATCGTCCCCTTGCGGTCGGGCGAGCTCATCCACGCTCGCACCGGCGCGGTGATGCAGCCGAAGCCGCTCGGTGGCGTGAGCGAAGCTCTGCCGGCCGAGACCGACCGGCGCGAAGGCCTGGCCGCCTGGCTGACGAAGGCCGACAACCCGTTTTTCGCGCGTGCGGCGGTGAACCGGATATGGGGCCAGCTTTTTGGCCGCGGCATCGCGGAACCGGTCGACGATTTCCGCAGCTCGAATCCGCCCGCTCATCCCGAGCTGCTCGACTGGCTGGCGGCCGACTTCGCCGCCCACGGCTTCGACCGCAAGTATCTGCTGCGCCAGATCATGCGGTCGCGGGTCTATCAGCTTGCGGCGACCACGAACGAAACGAACGCCGACGATGATCGTTATTTCTCGCACGCCTACGCGCGGCTGTTGTGCGCCGAGCAGTTGCTCGACGCGATCGGTCAGGCGACGGGCGTGCCGGAGAAGTTCGCCGGTTTTCCGCTCGGATTGCGGGCGGTGGAACTGCCCGACGGCGAGTACCAGAACCGCTTTTTGACGGCCTTCGGCCGGCCCGCGCGGGCCTTGGCTTGTGCCTGCGAGCGCGACGGCGACTCGAACCTCGGCCAGGCGCTGGAGCTGATCGGCGGCGAAGCGATCGAAGCCCAGCTTCGCTCGCCGCATGGCCGCGTCGCGCGGCTGGTGAACGGCAGGGCGAACAGCGCGGCCGTCATCGACGACCTGTTCTTATCGACGCTCAGCCGTTTTCCCAGCGAGGCCGAGCGCGCCGAACTTGTCGAGCGGCTCGATCGGGCCGCCGACCGCCGCGCGGCGACCGAAGACCTATTGTGGGCGCTCCTGAATCACCCGGAGTTCTTGTTCCAGCACTGACGCCACCCTACTTGCCGGCCATCATGGGGAACATCTCGCGGACCATGGTGATGGCCGCGGGGCCGACCAACACCACGAAAATGCCGGGAAAAATGAAGATCACCAAGGGAAAGATCAGCTTGACGGCCGTCTTGGCCGCCTTTTCTTCGGCAAGCTGACGGCGGCGGGTGCGCATCGAGTCGCTTTGCACGCGCAGCGCCTGAGCGATGCTCGATCCGAACTTGTCGGCCTGAATCAAAATGGCCGCCAACGATCGCAAGTCGTCGACCCCGCTGCGCATGCCCAGCTCGTGCAACACCTCCGCTTTGTTCCGCCCCATCTGAAGCTGAAAGTTCGCCAGACCGAATTCCTGAGAAATGACCGGAAAGCTCCGCTTCATTTCATCGGCCACTTTGCGCATGGCCTGGTCCAGGCCCAGGCCGGCCTCGACGCACACCACCATCAAATCGAGCGCGTCGGGCAAACCGAGAAAGATCGCCTGGCGCCGCCGTTTGCCGATGAAATAGAGCACGAATTCGGGCAAATAGAACAATCCGCCCGCCAGACTCACGGCATACATCATCGACTGCTGATTGAAACTGGAAATGGCGGCGATGGTGATGCCGCTGAAGAACAGCCCCGCCATCAAACCGGTGAATTTCATTCCCAGAAAAATCGACGCGGCCGCTTCGCCCCGGAACCCGGCGACGGCCAGCTTGGCCTTCAAGCGGCTGGCTTCCAACTCGTTGGTGGGTTGCAGCGGCTTGGCCAGCGCGGGAGTGGCCTTCTTGAGCACGCGCGTCATGGCGGCTTGCTTCTTGACGACGCCCTCGCTCTCTTCCTGCTTGCGGCGGCGAAGGCTGGGGTCTCTGATTTCGTCGAGGCGCTCGACCGCCCGGCTCCGATTGCGGGCCAGATACTCCAGCAGCCACCAAGCGCCGGCGGCGAACATGCCGAACACCGCCAGCGACACCATTTGCTCGGGTTGAAGAAGGTTGCCCATGTTGAGGTCGGCTTACACTTTGATATTGATGATTTTCCGGATCGCCAGCGCCCCCATGACCTGCAACCCAATGGCCCCCATGAGCATCTGTTTGCCCATGGGGTCGGTGAACAGCATCATGATGTAGTCGTGGTTCATGCGATACACGGCCAAAAACAAGGCCGGGGGCAGAGCGAGCAGGACCGCGCCCGACAGCCGTCCTTCGCCGGTCAGCGCTTGCACCTGGCCATAGATTTTGAACCGTTCGCGTATGATGTACCCGATCTTGTCGAGGATTTCGGCCAGATCGCCGCCCGTCTGACGTTGCAGGATGACCGCGGTGGCGAAAAACCGCAGGTCGAGGTTCGGCACGCGTTCGGTGAGCGAGTTCAAGGCGTCTTCCATCGGAATGCCGAGGTTCGTTTCCTCGAACACGCGGCCAAACTCGCGGCCGACCGGCGCGGCCATTTCGTCCTGCACCAGATTGAAGCCCGCCGCCAGGCTATGGCCGGCACGAAGGGCGCGGGCGATCAATTCCATCGCGTCGGGCAACTGTGCGCCAAACTTCTTCAGTCGCTTCTTTCGTCGAAAGACGAGCCACATCAGCGGCAGGCTGGCAGCCGCTCCTGCCGCCGCGGGAGCGATCGCCAGGTTCAATCCGGCGTAGGCCGATGCGGCAAAAGCGGCACAGCCCAAGGCCGCCGAAACGGCGAAGAACTGCGTTGGCCTCAACGCGGTGTCCGCTTGATCGAAGAGCAGCCGCACGCGGCCGAAACGGGTCAGCACGAAGTCGAACATACCCGGCACGGCGTCGAGCGGGCGGTGCAGCACGCTGGCCGCGGAGCGTGCCTCGGCTTGGGCAGCGCTTCGGCTGTTGATCAACAAGTCGAGGCGGTCTTCGACGCGGTTTTCGGTATCGGCCTTGAACAGCGTCAACAGGCCGGCCACCAGCGCCGAGACGCCGAGGAAGGCCGCGATCGAGATCAGAAGGATTGGGTCCATAGGCATCCAAACTTAGTCAACGAGCATCACCCTCTGCCGGAAGGCGCTGGCGGGCAAACGAACGCCCGCCTGCTCCAGGCGCTCCATGAACGTGGGCCGCACGCCGGTCGCCTCGAAGCGTCCGTAAGCACGGCCGCGCTCGTCGATGCCTTCCTGCGCATAATGGTAGATGTCTTGCATCACAATCGTGTCTTGCTCCATGCCCACCACCTCGGTGATGTGCGTGATCTTGCGCGGCCCGCCTTGCAAACGGTTGGCCTGAATGATCAGGTCCACCGCGCTGGCGATCTGCTGCCGCATCGCCTTGAGCGGCAGATCGAAGCCGGCCATCATGATCATCGTTTCGATGCGGGCCACGCCGTCGCGCGGCGAGTTGGCGTGGATCGTGGTCAGCGATCCCTCGTGGCCCGTGTTCATGGCCTGCAGCATGTCGAGCGTTTCGGGTCCGCGGCACTCGCCGATGATGATTCGCTCCGGCCGCATACGCAGCGCGTTGCGCACCAGGTCGGTGGCCGTGATGGCGCCTTTGCCCTCGATGTTCGCCGGCCGAGTTTCCAGCCGCACGATGTGGTCTTGCTGCAACTGAAGTTCGGCCGCGTCTTCGATCGTCACGATACGGTCGCTGTTCGAAATGAAGCTCGACAGCGTGTTGAGCAGCGTCGTTTTGCCGGAGCCGGTGCCGCCCGAAATCACGATGTTCAGCCGGGCCTTGATCGCCCCTTCCAACAGCATCACCATTTCCGGCGTGAAGGCCTTGTAGTTCAGCAGGTCTTCCAGCTTGAGCGGATTGGCCCCGAAGCGGCGAATGGAGACCGCCGCGCCGTCCAAGGCCAGCGGTGGAATGATGGCGTTCACGCGCGAGCCGTCGGGCAGGCGGGCATCGACCATCGGGCAGACCTCGTCCACGCGACGGCCGACGCGCGAGACGATGCGGTCGATGATCTGCAGCAGGTGCGCGTTGTCGCGAAACGTCACCGGGGTCTTTTCCATCTTGCCGCGGCGCTCGCAATAAATGTTCTTCGGGCCGTTGATCAGGATGTCGCTGATGGTCGGGTCTTTGAGCAGCAGCTCCAACGGACCGAGACCGAACGTTTCGTCGAGCACTTCTTCGACCAGCCGCTCGCGCTCGTTGCGGTTGAGCAGCGTTTCTTCGGCGTCGCAGAGGTGTTCGATCACCAGGCGGATTTCGCGACGCAGGACTTCGCCGTCGAGATCGCCGACCTTCGACAGGTCGAGCTTGTCGACGAGCTTGCCGTGGATTTTCCGTTTCAGTTCTTCGAAGTTCGATTCGGAAGTGCGTTCGCCGGGACGGACGGGGGGAGCGATGGTCTTTGCCATAGGTCGAGGGAGGTCGTTCGGAGGTTGAGAGTTCGACTTGCGCGGACGGCGCGCAATGGTCCTAGCCGACAAAAGAATAGCTTACGGCTGGGCGCAGAGAGGCGACGCATAGGGTGGAACTACTCCGGGCGTGCCGGGACGAGCGCGATTTTGGATTTTGGATTCCGAGCCAATCCAAAATCCAAAATCGAAAATCGCGGCGATGGTGGGCCGGCGCTCGCAAGCTCGCTGGTCCCACCCTACGCTCTTTGGCGGTCGCAGCGGTTGCGCCGGATCTAACGGCGCAGCACCTGAAGCTGGTCGACGCCGATCACCTGATTCAGGTTGCCGGAGCGAAAGCCCTCCAGGTCGAGCGTCACGTATTTGAATCCGAGGCGACGGAGATGGGCCACCAATGACTCGCGCAGCTCCGGCTCGGCGAGCCGAGGCAGCTCGTCCAGCGGCACTTCGATACGGGCCATGTCGTCGCCGTGATACCGCACCCGCAATTCGCGAAAGCCCGCCTCGCGCAAGAACTGCTCGGCCCGATCGATCATGGCCACGCGCTCGGGCGTGACGTTTTGTCCGTAAGCAATGCGACTGCTGAGACAGGGGCTGGCGGGCTTGTCCCACACGGGCAGGCCCCAATGCGCCGCCAATTGCCGCACTTCGGCTTTGCTCAACTCGCATTCGACGAGCGGGCTATGCACCCCGTGCTGCCGGGCCGCGATCATGCCCGGCCGATAGTCGCCGCGGTCGTCGAGGTTCGCCCCGTTGACCACAACTTGCACGCCCAATTCTTCGGTCAGGCCTTCCAGTTGGGTGTAAAGCTCGGTCTTGCAGTGAAAGCAACGGTCGGGCGCGTTGCGGAGATAGTCGACATTGTCGAACTCCTCGGTTTCGATCACCTGATGCCGGATGCCGATCTGGTGGGCAAGCTCGCGGGCAGCATCCAGCTCGCCTTCGGCCAAACTGGCGCTCTTGGCCGTCACGGCAACGGCGCGATCGCCCAAAGCGAGTTGGGCGGCCTTTGCCACGACCGCGCTATCGACGCCGCCCGAAAACGCCACCGCGCAACTGCCGCACCTGCCGAGCAACTCGACCAGGCGATCTCGCTTGACGGCCAACTCGGCCGGTAGCTCGCCTGGTGAGGTTTCCGCCCGCCCAAGCTGCGTCATGACTTCGCCTCACGATCGCTCGTCTGTAGCCACGGACCACGGACCACGGACCACCCGCAACGGACCAATAAAAAAATCCTCCACCGAAATGCCGTGGCGACGCGGTTTTCGAGAGCCCGCAGAGTTAAAGTGGGTGCCTAGTATCCCGTGTTGTGTGATCCGGCCGCTTGATCCGGGACCCGAGGGTTCCGGGCGTCGGCTATACACGCTTACGGGACGTTGCTTTGGCACCCAGCGGACTTTCTTATCGGCTCCCCAAAATAGGACGTCGACAGCACGAACATGGCAGAGGATTGCTGTTATCTTACGCGGTTGTCGCTGCCGGGGCAAGCACGGGTTCAGGGTTCAGGATTCAGGGTTCAGGATTCAGATGAGGGATGAGGGAGGGCGCGACGAAGCGGCTTTCGCCAAGCGCGGCCCCACACTTCCTGAACCCTGAACCCTGAACCCTGAACCCTCTACTCGTTGCTGGTATCGCGCAGCAACGGCTCCATGGCCTTGGTATTGCGTTCCACGGCCAGCACGATCGTGCGTTGCTCGAAGCCATCGTGACTGGCGGCCACGGCGGGAATCACCTGGCGGCAGTTCGGCAGGCTGAAACGCATGGTGAATGTGCCGTCGGGCCGCAGCTTCACGGGCTCGCCTTGCAACGTCACGTGGGCGTTGGGCTCGGTCGAACCGAACACGAGCAGCTCGGCATCAAGCTCGAAGTGAAAGCCCCGCTTGCGGAGCAACATGTCGGCGATGCCCGCTCCGTACTGCGTCACCATGGGCGAGCCCATGGGTCGCCGCAGACGTTCCTCGAACAGTTGCTGCAGCTCGCCGGCGGTGTGCGGTTCGTAGCCGCCGCTCATGGCGAAAATCTTGTCGAAATTCTCCGCCACTTCCGACCAGTTCTCGTCGATCGCGTCGCTGGCGCCGGCCTTGGGGGTGGTCACCGTGTTGCTCCGCGCCAATACAAAGAACTTGCCGCCGGGCGCGAGATATCCGACATCGACGCGATAGCTTTGCGGCGGGTTTTTGACGTCGATGTACCAATCGTTGACGCCGCCGTGGACTTCGATGTCGCGCACCGGTCGCTCGGCCGAGCTGGTGGTCGTGCCGACGGTCACTTCATAGAGCCGCAGCACCGGCCGGGCGGCGTGCCATTCCTGGCCCAGGGCCGCTTGAGCGCGAGTCACGCTGTGGCGGCAGACCTGCCAGCAGGCGTGCAGCCAAAACGGCCCGCGCACCATGACCACCAGCCGGTCTTTGACGGCGCCGTTGCCGTTCGCCTCGTCCGACAGGTCTTTGTCGTTCATCAGCTTGGCCTTGGCTTCGGCCAGCTTGCGCGCGATCTGCGGGTTGCGCGGCTTGGGCCGCGCCGCGTGGGAGCGGCCGTTGGACTTCGCCACCGCGATGGCCACGGGCGAGCGACGCACGGCCGGCTTGGAATGTCCGTTCTTGGCTTGTGCGGCTCCGTTGCGGGCCGCTCGGGCGGCTAATCGCACCAGGGCCTTCACAAGCTGCTCTTTGCGCATCGTGTGCCAGCCGTGAATGCCCCGCCGTTTGGCCATTTGGGCCAGATCCTTGACGCTCTTGTTGCTCAGTGTCTCTGCCGTCATCGCTTACCGAATCTCCCCGAGTTGAAGCTATTGCTGCTGCACGTTCATTACCCTCGATCCGGCTGTCCCTGGCCGCGTTGGGCAGCCCGAACAGGCGGTCCGCCGTCCGGGAGCTGCGGCGCGCACGTCCGACGCGCCGGCGAATTGCCAACCACGGCCCCGACGATTTCCGGAGAAGAGCCGCAATTCCAGCCATTTTGAGTGTAACCAGCATCGTAGCCAACCGCAAGTGGCGGCCCGCTCCCGTAAGGCGGGACAAGCGAGCTTGCGAGCGCCGGCCACCACCGGCCCGACGTCATTTACGGTGGGCCGGCGCTCGCACGCGCGCTGGTTCCACCTTACACAAGTCCTTGCGACCAGACTGTTTGTGAAATGACTCGCTACTTCGTGAAAAAAAGCACGAATTCACACTCGCGCCCCGTTGACACCCCAAATTGCCTCAATTAGATTACCAACCTTACATGAATCAAGGCGGATTTGCCGCGAACGTTCTTCGCTCTGGTGGTTCGCCGGTGAAATCTTCCTCCAACGAGCCGTCACCCGTCGCCGAGGCGATGACCTGGGTATCGCGCGTGCTGGCGGTCGTGGCGATGATGGTGCTGCCGGGTTTGGCGGGCCAGTGGCTCGACAAGCGTTGGGGAACCGGCTTTCTGGGCTTGATCGGGTTCGCAGTGGGACTGGTGTCGGGCATGGGTTATTTATTGGCGATGACGAAGCTTCCGCCGCGTGGGCGGTCGGGCGACGGTTCGTCGGATGACGGTTTGTCGGATGACGGTGTACGCGGTGCGAAAAAGGACTGACGCCATGCGCAACCAACTCAATTATCGAAGCGGTCTTGGCCTGCCGGCGGCATGCATCGTGTTGGCCCTGTGCGTGGGAGCGGCCGGTGGTCTGGCCAGTTTCGTGGCGCACGGCCGGCATGGCGCCGTCTCGGCAGTGGCCGTCGGAGTGGCTGCCCTGACGTGCTGGTTGTCGGCGACGGCGGCCCTGTTGTTGGCGGGCCGGTTGGCGGCGACGCGGTGGTGCATTCAAGGAATTATGGCGGCCGGCTTCGTACGGTTTTCACTGCCTCTGATGGTTGTGGCCGCGTCGGCTCTGGTGCAAGGGCCGCTATCGCGTGCCGGGTTGTTCGGATACATGGTTGTTTTTTTCTTGCTGACGATGGGCGTTGAGACGTTGCTCTTAGTCGGCGTCATCCGCGCGTCGAGCGTTCAGAGCCGTGCGGCCTGGAGGGGGTTGTAGGGCATGGCCGAGCCTATTTTGCACATTAAGGACGGTTACTTCTTCGAAGTGCCGAAAGTCCTTTGGCGATATCACTTTGAGAGCATCGACGACGTGAAGGAGCAGTACCCGTTTCTCGTCAAGGCGCACCCCGCTGCGACGGTTGCTGACTTCAACCGAGGGCTGTCCGGCAAAATCATCATCCCACAGCCCTTTGCCACGCTTGAGAATCTGCACGACAAGGCGTCAGGCTTCGCGATCTCCAAGTTCATGATCTTGGAAGTCGTGATCGGACTCGTTCTCGTGTTCGTTTTTTCCTGGCTGGCCCAGCGGATTGCGACCGGTGGGCCGCCGCGCGGAAAGCTATGGAACCTGTTCGAGTCGGCGTTGCTGTTCGTTCGCGATGAAGTGGCGCTGCCCGCCATGGGCAAGCACGACGCGGAACGGTTCACGCCCCTGCTGTGGACCATGTTTTTCTTCGTTCTGTTTTGCAACTTGTTTGGCCTCTTGCCGTGGCTGGGCGCGCCGACCGGTGCGTTTGCCGTCACGTTCGGCCTGGCGTGCGTCACCTTTGCCACCACACTGGTTTCGGGAATCAAGCAATTCGGCTTTGTCGGTTTCTGGCTCAATCTTGTGCCGCACATGGAGCTTCCCTGGTGGCTTGTACCGCTGAAGATGCCTATCTTCGCGATCGAACTCCTAAGTCTGGTGATCAAGCACATCATCCTTAGCGTTCGTCTTTTGGCCAACATGGTGGCCGGGCATTTGGTGCTGCTGGGAATCTTGGGGCTGATTGCGGTAGCCGCTGACCGTCCGAGCACGGCCCACTGGCTGATGGTCGCGGGCATTAGCGTGACGAGCTCGACTTTGTTCAGCTTCCTGGAGCTTTTTGTTGCATTTTTACAGGCCTATGTGTTTACCTTTTTGTCCGCTCTATTCATCGGCGCGGCGGTCCACCATCACTAGCCAACGCTAGAGCGGTGAGCCGGCCGCCGACCCACTTTGACGCGAAGGAGATTGAAACCGTGGTAAGATTTGTTCGTGTTCCGGCACTCGTCATGATGCTGATGACGCTGGGATTGGCGGCGCCCGCGTTGGCGCAAGAAGAGAACCAAGGCGCTGGCGCGGCGGCCGCGGGGGTTGCCGCCGGTCGGGCACTCATCAATTTGAGCGGCGCCATCGGTTGCGGCCTGGTCGTGATCGGGGCCGGATATGGCATTGGCCGGCTGGCTGGATCGGCTCTGGAGAGCATGGCACGCCAGCCCGAGGTGGCCGGCAATATCCAGGTGGCGATGATCATCGCCGCGGCGTTGATCGAAGGTTTCACCTTTTACGCGCTGTTTATTTGTTCGCAAGAGAACCCGTTTAAGTGATCGCGACGACAGTTATCGCCCAGCGACTCGCAGGTGGAATTGCCATGATCGTATGCCGTCTTTTCTTGGTGGCCGCCGCCCTAGGTTGGTTAAGCGCCGTGCCCGCACTGAGCACGGCCAACGCAGCACAGCACGGTGAAGCGGCCCACGGGGGCGGCGAGGCCCGACACGGGGCCCACTTTGGCCAGGAGGACGTCGATCTCGATCCCTCGGAGCTCAAAGGCGATCTGGCGATCTTTACCTTCATCGTGTTTCTGTTGCTGGTCGGCATTCTGTGGAAATTCGCCTGGGGGCCGATCTCGCAGGGGCTGGAAAAACGCGAGCAGCATATCGCCGAGCAGATCGCGGCGGCGGAACGGGCCAACGCTGAAGCCAAGCAGTTGCTGACCGACTACGAGCACAAGCTGGCCAGCGCGCAAGACGAGGTGCGGGCCATCATCGAGGAAGCGCGTCGCGATGCCACCCACACGCAGCAGGGAATCCTGGCGCAGGCGCGGGCCGATGCCGCCGCCGAAATGGACCGCGCCAAACGCGAAATCGAAACGGCCAAGGATCAGGCCCTGCGCGAGCTGGCCGAGACCAGCGCCAACCTGGCCGTCGAGTTGGCCGGCAAGGTCATTCGCACCCAGCTCGACGCCCATCAACACGCCCAGTTGGTGACCGAAGCGCTGTCGCGATTCCCTGCTGCCAGCCCGAGTCGGAATTGAGTAGCGAATTCAACGAGTGAGCAAGCGTCAGCGGGACGGCCTAGGAAGGCCATCCTCCTGAACCCTGAACCCCGAACCCTGAACCCTTTCATGGCTGAAGACCCCTACCTCGCTTCCTCGCTGGTCGACCACGACATCGACGTGGGCGCTTACCACATCGGCATGGTCTACGGCAAGGCGCTCTTGGCCGCCACGGAAAAGGCCGGCAACACCGAAGAGGTGCTCGCCGAACTCGACCAGCTCATCGAGCTGCTGGCCAGGCAGCCGAAGATCGACAACGTGATGGCTTCGGGCATGATCGCCAGCGACCAAAAGGTGGCCATGGTCGAACGCGTGTTCGCCGGACGGGTGACGCCGACTTTCCTCAATTTCCTCAAAGTGGTCGTCGACCACGGCCGCGGCGGTTTTTTGAGGGCCATGCGCCGGGCGGTGCGCGACCTGCGCGACCAGCAACAGGGCCGCGTGCGCGTGCAGGTCACCACGGCCACGCCGCTCGACGGCGAGCTGACCGAGCGAATCCACAATCAACTCAAGAGCATGCTGGGCGGCGAGCCCGTGCTGACGAAAAAGGTCGATCCCGACCTGATCGGCGGCCTGGTCTTCCGCGTCGGCGACACCGTTTACGACGGCTCGGTGGTCACACGCCTGACCCGGGTCCGCAGTCAAATGATCGACAGGAGCATTCATGAAATTCAACGCCGACGAGATCGCGTCAGTCCTCCAGCAGGAAATTGAGCAGTACGAGTCGCAGATCGACGTCCGCGACGTCGGACGCGTGCTGGAAGTGGGCGACGGCATCGCGCGCGTCTACGGCCTGTCGGGCGTGATGTCGGGCGAAATGGTCGAGTTTCCCAGCGGCGTCAACGGGCTGGCCTTCAACCTCGAAGAACACTCCGTCGGCGTCATCATTCTGGGCGACTTCCTCTCGATCCACGAGGGCGACGAAGTCAAGAGCACCGGCCGGCTGTTGAGCGTGCCCGTGGGCGACGCGGTGATCGGCCGCGTCGTCGATCCGCTGGGCAACCCGCTCGACGGCAAAGGAGCGATCGTCACGTCCGAGCGCCGCCCGGTCGAGTTCATGGCGCCCGGCATCGCCGGTCGGCAGCCGGTGCGCGAGCCGTTGCAGACCGGCATCAAGGCCATCGACGCCATGACGCCCATCGGCCGCGGGCAGCGCGAGCTGATCATCGGCGACCGCAAGACGGGCAAGACCGCCATCGGCATCGACGCCATCATCAACCAGCGGCACTCCGGCGTGAAGTGCTTTTACGTGGCCATCGGCCAGAAAGAGTCGACCGTGGCCGGCGTGGTGGAAGCCTTGCGAAAGCACGACGCCATGGACTACACGACCGTCGTCATGGCCGGCGCCAGCGACCCCGCCCCCTTGCAATACGTGGCCGCTTACGCCGGCACGGCGATGGCCGAATTCTTCATGTACAACGGCCAGCATGCGCTGATTATTTACGACGACCTTTCGAAACAGGCCGTGGCCTATCGGCAGCTTTCGTTGCTGATGCGGCGGCCGCCGGGACGCGAGGCCTATCCCGGCGACGTGTTCTATTGCCACAGCCGCTTGCTGGAGCGCTCGGCCAAGCTCAGCGACGCCCTGGGCGGCGGCTCGCTCACCTCGCTGCCGATCATCGAAACCCTGGAAGGCGAAGTATCGGCCTACATTCCAACGAACGTGATCTCGATCACCGACGGACAGATTTACTTGCAGCCCGACCTGTTCTTCGCCGGTCAGCGGCCGGCCATGAACGCCGGCATTTCGGTTTCTCGCGTCGGCGGCGCGGCCCAGATTCCGGCCATGAAAAAGGTGGCGGGCGGCCTGCGTCTCGACCTGGCGTCTTTCCGCGAATTGGAGGCCTTCGCCCAGCTCGGCACCGATCTCGACGCGGCCACGCAGGCCCGGCTCGACCGCGGCTATCGCATGATCGAGTTGTTGAAGCAGGGGCAATATCAACCGATGGACGTGATCGACGAGGTGTTGAGCATCTACGCCGGCACTCGCGGGCATTTGGACAAGATTCCCCGCGAGCAGGTTGCCGAGTGGGAGCGGGGCTTCCTCTTATATATCCACGATCAGAGGTCCGAAATCCGCAAGAAGATCGCCGACACAAAAAAGCTCGACGACGATACCGCGGCGGCCTTGGAAGCGGCCATCGCCGAATTTCAAAGGCAGTTTTCCGGCAAGAAACAGGAGGTGGCAGCGAAAGTGTAATAAGCCAACACCGATTAGGGCGGCCATGACGGGATCAGGTGTCTGGCGACAATTCCAGCACCACGTAAAGGCGAGATTACCGAAATGGACGAGCAGACAAATCCGTATGGTGCGCCCCAGGCCGCCGTCGAGCCAACAGCTACTTCGGCGTTACCCGACAAAGATGTGAGGATGTGGGCGATGTTGTGCCATCTGTCGGCGTTGTCGCTGTACTTTACCGGACTGGGGTTCATTCTTGGGCCGCTGATTGTTTGGCTGGTCAAGAAAGACGATCATCCATTGATCGACGACCAGGGGAAAGAGTCACTCAACTTCGAGATCTCAATGCTGATTTACTACGTCATTGCGGGTCTTTCGATTTTCTGTTTCATCGGGATAGCATTGTTACCCTTACTGCACATCCTGCATATTGTTTTCATCATCGTGGCGTCGGTGAGGGCGAACAACGGAGACGCGTACCGATACCCATTGACGATCCGACTCATTAAGTAACGCCCCACTCAGCGACAGCATGGCCAAAGCCCGAGCACTCGATAAACGCCGCAAGTCGATCAAGAACATCCGCAAGATCACGCGGACGATGGAACTGATCGCGACCGCGCGCTTCAAGAAGGCGATGGACCGCGCCGCCGCGGCCACCGCCTATACGAAACGCATCACGGCGTTGGTCGCCGACCTGGCCCGCACCGGGCTAGAAGTCAGCCACCCCTTGCTCGAAGCCCGCGAGGAAACGAAGCACGCCGTGCTGCTCGTGCTCACGGGCAACCGCGGCCTGTGCGGCGGCTACAACTCCAACGTGCAGCGCGTCGGCATGCTGCGCTACCATGAGTTGAAAGCGGCCGTCCCTCGCGTCACGCTCGAAGTATCGGGCAAGCGCGGCATCTCGGCGTTTCGTTTTCGCGAGGTCACGCCCGACCGCACTTACACGCACTTCGAAGACAAGCCCAGCTTCGACGAAGTCGACGTTTTGGCGAACCGTTATCTGGAGGAATACGCGACCGGTCAATTTGATCGGCTCGTCGTGGCCTACACGCGCTTCGACGGCATTGCCCGGCAGGTGGCCACCGTCGAAACGCTGTTGCCGCTCGGCTCGTTGACGGGCGCCGAGGATCAACGCGACGAACAGCGCAGCCACGTGCAATACGAGTTTCTGCCCTCCGCGGAAAGCATTTTGGAAGAAGTGGTGCCCACGAGCTTCAAGGTGAAGCTTTTCAAGTGCTTCCTCGATGCGGCGGTGAGCGAGCAGGTGGCCCGCATGGTGGCCATGAAGGCCGCTACCGAGAACGCCGACAAGCTGATCAAACAACTATCGATGACCTACAACCGTGCCCGGCAAAGCCAGATTACTGGCGAGATCATGGAAGTGCTCGGCGGGGTTGAAGCGTTGAAATAGTGGTTAGTGATTAGTGGTTAGTGATTAGCCCAAGCCCCAAGACCTCCTGAACCCTGAACCCTGAACCCTGAACCTTGAACCCTTTTAATGTCTAGCGCAACGCTCCACAGTCCAAAGCATGAAACCAACGGCCACAACGTGGGCCGCGTAACGCAAATCATCGGCTCGACGTTCGACGTGGAGTTCCCCGTCGATCGGCTGCCGTCCATCTACAACGCCGTCAAGATTTCGTCGGAGCACAAGGGCATCAAAGTCGCGTTGACCGGCGAAGTGCAGCAGCACTTGGGCGGCGGCCGAGTGCGGTGCGTCGCCTTGGGCAGCACCGACGGCATGATCCGCGGCCAGGAGTGCCTCGATACCGGCAAGCCCGTTACCGTGCCCGTCGGAAAGGCCACGCTGGGCCGCGTGTTTAACCTGCTGGGCGATCCGATCGACGGCCGCGGCGAAGTGCAGGCCGACGAACGCTGGAGCATTCACCGCGACGCGCCGCCCGTGACCGACCTTTCGACCAAGACCGAGCTGTTCGAGACGGGCATCAAGGTCATCGACCTGTTGACGCCGTTCGTCCGCGGCGGCAAGGCGGGCCTGTTCGGCGGTGCCGGGCTGGGCAAGACCGTGATCCTCACCGAGTTGATTGCCCGTATCGCCAGCGCGCACGGCGGCTACTCGGTATTCGCCGGCGTGGGCGAGCGGACCCGCGAAGGGACCGACCTGTGGCTGGAAATGCAGGAAGCCAAGATCGGCGATACGGGCCGCAGCGTCATCGAGCAGACGTGCATGGTGTTCGGCCAGATGAACGAGCCGCCCGGCGCCCGGTTGCGCGTGGCCTTGTCGGCGCTGACGATGGCCGAATACTTCCGCGACACAACGGGGGCCGATACGCTGCTGTTCGTCGACAACATCTTCCGTTTCTCGCAGGCCGGCAGCGAAGTCTCCGCCTTGTTGGGCCGCATGCCGTCGGCCGTCGGTTATCAGCCCACCTTGGCCACCGAAATGGGCGCCTTGCAGGAACGCATTGCCTCGACGAACAAAGGGGCGATCACGTCGGTGCAAGCCGTGTACGTGCCGGCCGACGATCCGACCGACCCGGCCCCGGCCACGGCCTTCGGCAACCTCGACGCCTTTCTCTACTTGGAGCGTTCGATCAGCGAGAAGGGCATTTACCCGGCGGTCGATCCGCTGGCGTCGTCGAGCCGCATTCTGGATCCGCAGTACGTGGGCGAGCGGCACTACGCCGTGGCCCGCCGCGTGCAGCGCACCTTGCAGCGTTACCGCGAGTTGCAAGACATCATCGCCATCTTGGGCATCGACGAGTTGAGCGAGCAGGACAAGCTGGTGGTGCATCGTGCCCGGCGTATGGAGCGGTTCCTTTCGCAGCCGTTCTTGGTGGCGGAAGTCTTCACCGGCAAGCCGGGCGAAATCACCAATCTGGACGACACGATCCGCAGCTTCGAGGAAATCGCCGAGGGCAAATGGGACCATTTGCCGGAGAACGCTTTCATGTACGTCGGCCCGATCGAGCAAGCGGAAGAGCAGGCCAAGAAGATGGCCAAAAAGTGATTTTGGATTTTCGATTTTGGATTGGCTGGGCCGCACGTCGTAAGGTGCGGCCAGCGAGCTTGCGAACGCCGGCCCACCGCAAATGGCGTTCATTGATTCTGAACCCTGAACCCTGAACCCTTAAATGGACCCGCACGAGAGCACTCGCTCGCACATTTTACAATTGGTCGTCGTCACGCCCGAAGCGACGGTGCTCGACGAGACGGCGGAGTTCGTGGCGTTGCCGCTGTTTGACGGCGAGATCGGCATTGCGCCCCTTCACAGCCCGATGATCGGCCGGCTCGGTTATGGAGAGATGCGGGTGACGCATGGCGGTCGCGTTGCGCGCTATTATCTCGACGGCGGTTTCGTGCAAGTCGTGGATGACGTGGTCAGCGTCTTAACCGGGCGCGCCTTGCCGGCCGGCACTCTCGACGCCGAAGTGGCGGTGGAGCAACTCAACGAGGCCCGTCGCCGCCCCTCGAACACGCTGGAACTGATGGGCCTTCGCGACCGGGCCGAACTTCAGGCCCGGGCGCAACTTCGCGTGGCCCGACATGCGGGGGCAGCAGTTCACTCGGCAAACCACTGAATGCCGCTCGGTTTGAGCAGAATCATCGACGAGCCGGCTTGGATTGTCTGCCGCCAGCTTAAGTGCTGATCCGGTGGACTTCGCTGCGGAGACTTCATTCCTGAGCGACTTTAGCCCTTGTCGGTGGCGGGTTTCGTTTTGGGGGGGCCGAAAGTCTTAAAGTCATCCCCAGTCTTGGAAATATGTCAGCAATGACATAGAATGCCGTGATGGTGACCGTGGATAAGCCGCTGGTTTGGCTGCACGGCGAGGTGAAAACGCCTCCATATTTCCGCTACCGCGCGACGCGAAGCCGGATTCTTGTTGCGACAGTTGCAACTCGGAGGGTCGCTGTCGTTGCCGCATTCGCGGCCGATGCCGTCGATTGGCTTAGCCGTTCATGAACTTCGTATCAAGGATGCCGGCCACGAATGGAGGGTGATTTATCGTATTGATGCCGATGCGATCGTCATTGCCGAGGTTTTCGCAAAGCGCTCGCGTACGACTCCGCAGATGGTTATCGAGCGTTGCCAAAAGAGATACCAGCAGTACGATTCCTTTGCAAAGTGAGCGACTTAGATGGATGCCAAGAAGCGACATCGCCTTGAACAGGCGGGATGGAAAGTGGGAACGGTGCAGGAGTTCCTGCAGTTGTCGGATGCCGATGCCGCGTACATCGACATCAAAGCAAAGCTGGCTGCCTCGCTTGCTGCGCGGCGATCGGCTAAACGGTACACTCAGGAGCAGGTAGCCAAACTGCTCGGTTCGAGCCAATCTCGCGTGGCCAAAATGGAAATCGCCGACGGCTCGGTATCACTCGACCTGCTTGTCAGGTCGTTGCTGGCGTTAGGCGCGAAGCCGAGCGAAATCGCGCAAGCGATTCGTCAACCACGGCGCGCGCTTGCAGGAGAAGACAAGGATCTGTAGGTGTTGTGCCCGTGGGCAAGGGCTAAAGCCACGGTCGAAAAGCCCGGCTAAAGCCGGCTCAAAAATTCTCGAATGTGGGCGTCAACCACCAGCTAAAGCTCGTGGCAAACAAGTAACAGAATCCAAAATCCAAAATCGCGATGTCTCTCGATCCTGAAGCCCGAATCCTCGCCCAGGCCGCGGTCGGCGCTGCGCCAATGCACCTGCAAACGCCGGCTGAGGCTCGGGCGGCGATGCTGGCACAAACGGCCGGCCTCGGAACGCCGGAGCAGGTCGCAAGGATCGAAGACCTTTCGGTGCCCGGCAAACATGGCGGCATTCCCGTTCGCGTCTACACTCCGGAAGGACAGGGGCCGTTCACGGGCCTGGTCTACTTTCATGGCGGCGGCTGGGTGATCGGCAGCATCGACACGCACGACGCCCTTTGCCGCTCGATCGCCAACGCGGCCGGCTGCGTCGTCGTCTCCGTCGAGTATCGCCTCGCTCCCGAGCACCCCTATCCGGCGGCCAGCGAAGACGCCTACTCGGCCACCTGCTGGGTGGCCGAGCATGCGGGGCGGCTGGGCATCGATCCCCTGCGTCTGGCGGTCGGAGGCGACAGTGCCGGCGGCAACCTGGCCGCGGTCGTCAGCCTGATGGCACGCGACCGGTCGGGTCCGCGGCTGGCGTTGCAACTGCTCCTGTATCCGATCACCGATTACGACCTCGACACCGCTTCTTATCTGCGCTACGCCGACGGCTATTTATTGACGCGCGACGCCATGGCCTGGTTCTGGCGGCAGTATTTGCCCGACGGCGTTTCGCCCGACGGTCCTTATATTTCGCCGCTGCGCGTCGCCGATCTCTCCGGCCTGCCGCCGGCCTTGGTGATCACGGCGGAGTGCGATCCGCTGTGCGACGAGGGGCTGGCCTACGCAGAGCGGCTGAAGGCGGCCGGCGTCGAAGTCGCCGCGACTTGTTATCGCGGCATGATCCACGGCTTTATCCGCCGCCACCGCCTGCTCCGCCAAGGCCGCAAGGGGCTGGAGGAATTGGCGTCGTGTTTACGCTTGCTATGCCCGTGACCGCAGCCACCACCAAAGGCAGCTTGCCCATTTGTCGCTCTCCGTAGAATAGGAATAGACGCTTCAATCGTGTCGTTCCGCCTCTTTTGACTTGGCTGCCGGATTGCGAAGATCGCCGGCTTCGTCAGGACTGGATCGACCGCTTCGGCCGCTATGAATGGGAAAACTTTCTAAAGAACAGCCCCGGTCTGAATCGAAACTACCTTTCGGAAGGCTTAGAGCGCGACGGACACGCCGCACCGGATTGTCCGCCGCCGCCGCGAGCCGCAGGGGGGAACCTGCCCGCAAGGCCAGGCCTTGAACGTGCTCGGCTGCCGACCTTTCTTCGGCCGCACGAGCAGGTTGGCCGGCACTCTCTCCTGCCTCGGCTTTGCGAGGCGTGTTATCGGGACGTGAGCGAATCTCCGGAGCGGTCTGGTTAGCCGACGACTTCTCCATATTACGGATTTTCACTGACTTCCGAGCGCCCTTTTGCCGATGAGCCTAGTAGGGCCGGATCAGAGGGATCTGACCATCGCCATGAAAAAAGAGAACGTATCAACCCCGACCCAGGTGTTTGCGGTGGCTGGTTGCTCACCCACAGCCGGCAAGAAGGAGCGCGCGACAGCCGCTGCTGCCGCAGACAAAAGGGGTAAGAGCTCGCCTCGCGGCCGCGTGCCGACGGCGAGTCATTCCAAACCAACGCGATAGTAAAATCGGAGAGCCTGCGATGAAGGTTTTCACAACTGGACAGGTCGCCAAGATCTGTAAGGTGGCCCCGCGCACCGTCAGCAAATGGTTCGATTCCGGCCGGCTGAAGGGTTACCGCATACCGGGATCCCAGGACCGTCGCATCCCCCGCGAATACCTGATTCGGTTCCTCAAGGAACATGGTATGCCGCTGGGCGATCTGGAAGACGAAGCGATGGCCAAAGTGCTCGTGGTCGGTCAAGACCAGGTGCTGCTGGAGAATCTGAAGCGAGAATTGCCGCTGGACAGATCGTTCAAGCTGGCGGTGGCCGCCAGCGGGTTCGAGGCGGGCATTCAAGCCGAAAGCTTCCACCCCGACTGCATCATTGTCGATTTCTCGATCGGCCGCATCGAAGCCTTGCAGATTTGCCAGAATCTGCGGCGCAACAGCGAATACTCGGACACGATCCTGATTGCCTTGTTGCCCGACGACGGCAACTCCAACAGCTTCGATCGTTCGACGATCAACGAGACGTTCAAGAAGCCGTTCGACGTGGCCTTGCTGGCCGAGCGGTTGCGGACGCTGATTGGCGCCCGCAAAGAACTGGTCCGCTAAGGGCCTCCGGCGTCTTGGCCTGGGCAACGACGCACGACTATCGCCGCCTGTAAAAAACCAACCCGTCGCGGATGACCCCCGCGACGGTTTTTTTTTGCGCCGGCATGGGCGTCGTGGGCGGCCGTAGGGTGGGACCAGCGAGCTTGCGAGCGCCGGCCCACCGTGAACGGCGTCGCTATCGGTGGGCCGGCTCTGGGCGTCCACTGCGGCCTGCATTATGATGGACTGCGGTGTTGAAAACTACCGAGCAGGCCTGAAACGCATGTCCGCCACATCCGATCTCACGAGCGATTTTTCTCCGCGAGCGTGGAAAAACTTCCTGGTGAACATTTTGCCGCCGCAGGGCGCGTGGACCGAGGAACAATACCTGGCGTTCACCGACCATACAAACCGACTGATCGAATTCACTGATGGCCGTTTGGAACCACTCCCCATGCCCACCGACCGCCATCAGTGTATTTTGGCCTATTTGTTCAAGGCTTTCGACAAGTTTATCGAGCCTCGTGCCGGCAAGGTTCACTTTTCTGGATTGCGGTTGCGGATCCGGGTGGAGAAGTTTCGCGAGCCGGACCTGTTGCTGCTCCTGTCGGCGAAAGACCCGCGCCGCCAGAACCGTTTTTGGACCGGCGCCGACTTGGCGTTGGAAGTCGTCAGTCGCGACAAGCCCAGCCGCGACCTGATCGATAAACGGGGCGATTACGCCGAAGGCGGCGTGCCGGAATATTGGATCGTGAACCCGGAGGACGAAAGCATCCTCGTGCTCCGGATCGAGGGCGGGATGTATGCCGAGGCGGGCACGTTTAAGCGTGGCGAATCGGCGGCGTCGGTGTTGCTGTCGGGGTTCGCGGTGGATGTGGACGCCGTGTTTGACGCGGATTGAATAATGAACGCTGAGTTGGTGTCCAACGGAGGTAAGGTGGGGCAAGCGAGCTTGCGAGCGCTGGCCCACCTTACGCCTTTGCGTGAGAATCATTCGGGCCGGCATCCTGTTGCATTATGGTGGCGACCGGCTTACGCTCACGTAGAAAGTCCAGCCCCGAAACCGTCGCTCTCCTCGTTGATGTCTCTTTTTCTTTGTCTTGCTATCGTTGTCGTCGCTCAGATCCATGCCAGCGACCCTCCCGCGCGTGTCGAAGAGCGGCGTGAAGCTGACCCAATCAAGAGCCCCCTCGAACCAGCCGAAAGCCTTTCTCACTTCCGGCTGGCGCCCGGCGTCAAGATCGCGCTGGTCGCGGCGGAGCCGGAAGTGGTCGACCCGGTGGCCATTCGCTTCGATGAAGCGGGCCGCTTGTGGGTCGTCGAGATGCGCGACTATCCCAATGGCCCCGCCGCCGGCCAAAAGCCGCTCTCGCGCATCAAACTGTTGGAAGACGCCGACGGCGATGGACGCTACGAGACGGCCCATCTCTTTGCCGATCAACTCCTCTTCGCCACCGGCGTGCAGCCCTGGCACGGCGGCGTGATCGTCACCTTCTCCGGCCGGATCGAGTGGATGAAGGACACCGACGGCGACGGCAAGGCCGACCTGCGCGAGACCTGGTTCACCGGCTTCGCCGAAGAAAACCCGCAGCTCCGCGCCAATCACCCTCGCTTCTCGCTCGACAACTTCGTGTATGTGGCCAACGGCCTTCGCGGAGGCGTGGTGACCAGCAACTGGTCCCGTGCCGGCAATGTGGGCGCTCACCGACAACGCGAACTGCCCATCAGCGGCCGCGATTTCCGCTTTGAACCGTTGCGCGGCGAAGCCAGCGCCGTGTCGGGCAACGGACAGTTCGGCATGACCTTCGACGACTACGGCAACCGCTTTATCTGCAGCAACCGCAACCCGCTGATGCACGTCGTGCTGGAAGAGCGTTACCTGGCCCGCAACCCGCTGCTGGCGGTGCCGGCCGTCGTGAGCGACGTGGCCGCGTCGGGCGACAACTCGCACGTCTATCCGCTCAGCCAGGCCTGGACCACCTCGATCTTGCACGCCGGTCAATTCACGGCGGCCTGCGGAGCCGAAGTCTATCGCGGCGACGCCCTCGGCGAGCATTTTCACGGTTGCGGCTTCACCTGCGAGCCGACCGGCAATTTGGTGCATTGCGAAACGATCGAACCCGCCGGCGCCACCTTCGTCGGGCATCCCGAACGCGAGGGCGTGGAATTCCTCGCCTCGCCCGACACCTGGTTTCGCCCGGTGAATCTGGAAACCGGCCCGGACGGCGCCTTGTACGTGGTCGACATGTATCGGGCGGTGATCGAACATCCGCAGTTCGTGCCCGACGAATTGAAAGACCGGCCCGACCTGCGATACGGGGACGACCGCGGTCGCATCTATCGGCTGGTGGCGGAGGGCAAGCGGTCGCCGACGGCGCCGCCAAACCTGGCGCACGCCGGCCCTGACAAAGTGGCGCCGCTCTTGGCCCACGAAAATCCCTGGTATCGCAGCACGGCCGCGCGGCTGCTGTATGTCCATCAGTGGCGGCAGGCGAAGCCGGTGGTCGAACGCATTCTGAGCGAGGCCAAACAGCCGGCTGCCCGCGTGCAGGCCCTTTGGACGCTGCAAGGCTGGCGCGATCTCTCGCCGGAGCTGCTCGAACGGGCGCTCGGCGATCCGCACCCGCGCGTGCGCGAGGCGGCCGTGCTGCTGGCCGAGCCGCTGCTGGCCGATCGTGCCGAGCTGCGCAAGCGTGTCATGGCGCTGTCGGGCGATCGCGACGCGCGGCTGCGGTTTCAGGTGGCGCTCAGTCTGGGCGCGGCGCCGGGCGAAGAGGTGTTGCAGCCGTTGGCAAACATCGCCCTGGCCGGAGCCGATGACGTTTGGACGCGGCGGGCGGTGCTGACCGCGGTGCTCGATCTGCCTCACCAATTCCTGGCCAGGCTGCTGGATCAACTTCCCGGCGTGGGCGATTCGGCGGGTCATGCGCAGGCGGGACGCGCGCTCCACGGACAGGGAATCATGGAACTGCTGGCCGAAACGGCCCGGTTGGTTGGGGCACGTCGTCAAACCGAGGAAGTGGCAGGTGTACTAAACAAGCTGGCCTCGGTCATTCAGTTATCGCACAAGCTGGCGATCGTGACGGGCATGGCGCGCGGCATGCAAAGCCGCGGGCTGAGCTGGGCGACGATGGTTGCCCGGTTCGATAAAGACGCGGCGGCACGCAGAGCGGCCGACGCGATTCTTCGGCAGGCCGCCGAATTGGCGCAGGACTCCGACGCCGAGCTCGCGCAGCGCGAGCAGGCGTGTGCCTTGCTTCAGTTCGGCAGCGATGAGCTGGCCGTGCCCGTGCTGGCGGAAATCATCGACCGCGAGACGAACCAGTCCTTCAAGCAGCAGGCTGTCGCTTCGCTGGCCGCGCATGCCAGCCCACGGGCGACCGACCTGCTCATCGCGCAACTCAATCAGCAGACGCCAGCCATTCGTCGGGCGATGCTCAACGCGCTCTTGGCCCGGCCCGACCGTGTCGGCCGTTTGCTCGACGAGATTGCCGCTGGCCGGCTGAAAGCCTCGGAGCTCGATCCCTTGCAAGCCAACCGCTTGCGGCAGCACGCCGACGCGCAGTTGCGCGCCCGTGCCGTCGAGTTGCTGGCGGCGGCCGAGCCGGCCGAGCGGGCGGAAGTGATGAAGCGGTATCGAGCGGCGCTCGACCTGAAGGCCGACCCGCGGCACGGCCGCGAGGTGTTCCAGAAAAACTGCACCACCTGCCATCGCATCGGCCCGCTGGGCATCGACGTGGCGCCGAGCATTGCCGACTCGCGCACGAAGTCCCAGGAGCAGCTCTTGCTCGACATCCTGGAGCCGAACCGGGCGATCGACAACAACTACGTCAGCTACTCGCTGACCACGGCCGACGGCCAATCGCTGGTGGGCGTGATTTCGGCCGAGACGGCTTCGTCGATCACCTTGAAGCAGCCCGAAGGCAAGGTGCTCACGCTGGCCCGCGGCGACATCGACGAGATTCATTCCAACGGCATTTCGCTGATGCCGGTAGGGTTGGAAAAGAACATCTCGCTGGAGGACATGGCCGACCTGATTTCGTTCATCAAGAACTGGCGCTACCTGGAGGCCGACCTGCCCGCGCGGGCCGGGAAATAGAGTACGTAGGGTGGGACCAGCGAGCTTGCAAGCGCCGGCCCACCGCTGCAAAAGGCGGAAGGCAGAAGGTGAGGGCAGAATAAAGGATTTGTGCCTTCATCCTTCTACGCTACTCCGGTGGTGGGCGTCGAGGTGGCGGACGACGGCTGCGGCGGCCGCAACACCTTCACCGAGCGTGCCCGCCAATGGCGTTGACCGGGGTTTATCGCGGGATACAATCGTTAGTTGGGCGTAGGACTGGGAAGTTCGCTCTTCGATCCGGTGATATGAGCACAGCGCCCCCGACAAGCGGCTACACACCGACATTCGACCATGTCGGGCGAGCAATGCAACTCACTGATTCTGAGATCCGCGAGCGTAACCTGGTTGCGCTCGCGGCGCTTGACGCCGTCGAACAGATCGGAGATGCCGGCGAACAGCGGGAGACTCTCGACTACCTAAGGCAGGCCGTTGACGACGACCGGTTGTCGGCGCGGCCGCGCTTCGGGTCATGAGGCTCGTCGTCGTCGACACTGGGACGCTGGGATTGTTGACTCATCCTCGAGCCCAGCCGACCGCCCGCGCCTGTTGGCAGTGGGCTCAATCGTTACTGGCAGCAGGCGTGCGGATCATCGTGCCCGGCATTGCAGTCTACGAATTGCGGCGCGAGTTGATCCGGGCAGGAAAGGCATTGGGGTTGCAGCGGCTCGACGCAATTCGGGCCGGCTTTGAATTTGATCCGGTAACTCAGACATCGCTCGACGAGGCTGCGAGGTTATGGGCGGTCGTCCGGAATGCCGGATTGACGACAGCTCATCCAGCGGCATTGGATGGGGACGCTATCCTCGCGGCCCAAACCATGCTTGCGACCTCGGCTGGCGATACTGCCACAATTGCGACGGACAATCAACGTCATCTCTCGCGTTTTCCTGGAATTGATGCGCGACGCTGGCAGAGCATCATTTGTTGAGCGGGAACCCGCCTGCTCCGCCGAAAACAACGCTGACAGCAAGTTCTGCTCGGCATGCGTTTTCCGCGACGAGCGGCATCGATGCGACACGCGTGTCGCATCGGTCGCAGACGGCGCTCTTGCGCGCCATCCGCGGCGTGGTGTTTACAAACGGGAGGACCGATGAAGCGAACGGCAGCATCGCGGTGATTACTCCCGCGGTCAGCCAGCGAGCTTGCAGCCGGCCGAGGCAGACCAGCGCGGCGGCGGCGCCGACCAGGGCCATGAACATGTCCCATTGCGCGTCCCAGGGATCGCCCTGCATCCCCAGCCACTCGGGGCCTTGGTCGGGATAAAAGGCCAGCACCCAGCCCCATTCCACAATCTCGTACAAAGCGCTGAACGCCAGCGGCACCGCCGCGCTCAACAGGAGCACGAGCCATGCGCGACGCACTTCGCCCACGCGCACCAGCACCTCGCGCGCGATCAAGGCGGGCGTGAAGCCCTGCGCGAAATGCCCGACGCGGTCGAACGGGTTGCGGTCGAGGCCCAAGGCGTCTCGCAGCCAGTTGCCGGGCGGCGCCTCGGCGTAGCTGTATTTGGCGCCGATCGCCAGAATGACGAAGTGGGCCGCCGCCGTCAGATAGACCATCGGCGTGAAGCGGAACCGCGGTGCCACGGCCGCCAGCACGCCGATGCCCACGCCGCCGATCGACAGTTCGAAGAACCAAGTGCCATAGTCGCGCGTCCCGACCGCCGACCACGCCGTGGCAACGAGCGCCACGGCCAGCATGGTCCACAGCGGCATGTCGGCACGGCGATACGTCATAGCGAGGCGTTAGGGCCTGGCTCAGATGGTGCTGCCCTTCTGATAGAAGTCGGGCAAGGCCGCCGCGGTGCCGGCGGCCGGCGCCGGAGGATTGTTCGCGTACTCCGGCAAGTTCGTGATCTCCTGCTCGATCGTGCGGTCGGTGGCGCCGGCCTTCATCTGGTCCACATATTGCGTGGTTTCCGCGGCGGTCGGTGCGCGGAACAAGTACTCCTGGAACCAACCCGCCACGTCGTTGCCATAAGCCTCCGGGCTGTCGAAGAAGCCGAGCGCGATTTCGTACCGTATCGTGCCCGGGTCAACCCCCGCCGCCGCCTGCTGGTTATAAAAGTTCGTCCAGAACGTCTGACCAGCCGGGTCCGGCGTGCGGTTGAGAATGCGTTGGTAAAGCGCCGTGAGCCACGACTGGGGCGACCCGCCCGCCGAACTGTAGAATTCAGGGCTGTCCGCAAAGCCGGCCTTGATCTGCTCCGGCCCGCCGGTAGCGTGCCAGACGCTCTTCCAATACGCCAGACCGCCCGCATCGAGCGGGCGCAGCAGATATTGTTCATAGTAGTTGCCGAGCACCTTGTCGAGCAGCTCGTCGCTCTCGAAGAAGCCAAATGCGATGTCGCCGGTTTTGCCGCCGTTGTTGAAATCGCCGGTCCAGTATTGCAGGCCAGACGGATCGGGCGTGCGGTTGAGCACCGATTCGTAGAACTTCCAGACCACGGCCGCGTGCTGCGAGAGCACGGTGACGGTGGCCGTGGTTTGATCGCCTGAGGTGTCGGTCACCGTGAACTGGGCGCTGTCGTAGCCGGGGAAGTTGGTTCCCGGCGTATAGGTGAACGAACCGTCGGCCTTGATCGCGAAGCTGCCGCCCTGCGCGCCGGCCACGGTGCCGGCAGTGACGCTGAGCGGAGTGGGGGCCGTATCGCCGCTGAGCAATCCGTCGGCCGCCGAGACGGTCGCCGTGCCCGAACCGATCACGTAGGTCTGGTCGGTCGCCACGATCGACGTGCTCACGGGCTTAAAGAGATCGGCCAGGTCGTTTGTGCCCGCCGTGTTCGCGTCGCCCAAGAATCCTCCGCCCGGAGCCGGCACGTTAAACAACTCCTGCATCGTCTTCAGGTCGGAAGAGTGCGTGAAAGGCTGCGTGCTGTCGTAGGCGTTCCCCTTGGCCAGCGGCGAGATCACGATCTCGGGTATCGTATATTGAGACGTGCTTCCACCTTCGCTTTCGTCGAACCAGATGACAATCGCGCCGTTATTCTTGTAGGCCTGCGAAGCCTCGATCATGGGGATGATCTGCGAAAGGAAGTTGTCGCCCTCTGCGATCGCCTCTTGATCGGTACCGTCGTTCTTGTTGGCATCGTCATAGGTAACGCCGTTGTACGTAAACGTCGTGCTCTTGTCCGCCGGCAGCGAATTGTGCATGTCGTTGTACAGGTCGGGAGTAATCAGGTTGTACCGTCCGACCGCGTTTTGATTCAGGTCGGTTTGCAACTGTTGCAGGGGATCGTAGTGCGACACCTCGGGGTTCGAGGGTAAAAGGTCGGGCGCCGAGCTGGTGCTGCCGTTGGTGGCCGTGAAAAACAGTTGCCCGTCGTGCTTGGCCGCGAAACCATAATAGTTGTTGTGGTTGTAAGGATTGGTGTACGCCGTCGAACTACCGATGACGCTCTGTAGCGGAACGGTCCACTGGTTCTGCGGCAGTGGCTGGTAGGTCAACTGACCGCTGCCGTTGGTACTCAGGTCGATGTCTTCCTGATACGATTTCCAGGAGATGCCGGCAGTCTGCAACAATGCGCTGAGGTTGGGGGCGTTGACGATGTTGCTGGGGTAGGGATCGCTGTCGTTGAGCGGCCCGTGGGTGCCCGACTCCTGCCAGATGTAGTTCGGCTCGGAGGGGTGCGTGCTGTCGGCGTTGTAGTAATTGCTGGCGTACGAGGTTTGCGCGGCGTTGGCATTGCCCGGCGTCATGAGGCTGTTCAGGTAGGGGGCGGCCGGATTGCCCATGAGTTGCTCCGGCGAGCCGCTGAGGCCGGAGGGTTGCGTGAGGTTGTGGTTCTCCATGTCGATGTAGAAGACGTCGCCGACATTGGCCATCTGGGAGCCCGAGAGCATCGCGCGGGATTCGAGTCCCTCGATGAGCGACCGGCGACGGCGTTGGCCGGTCTTGTGGCGGCGGCGAAGAGAAAACAGGCTGGCCCGCGGAGAGACGATGTTTCGCATGAGATGAGATCCAGGGTGTGGTAGACGGGCGGCCCAACCCCCAGGCAAAGTACCCAAACGTTGGGTCAAAAGTAACGGGCAGACAGCCGCCACCTTAGCCTTCCGCAAGGGCGTTTGCAAGGGGCGGGAAGCTTTTGGTAGTGATTCCTTTGAGAATAGGTAAAGGGATTTCTGTCGGGCGGTAGAATCAGGGTTGTTCCTGAACCGCTTGCACGCCGGCCCGGACGGCCTATCATGGCGGTGGCGAATGTTCCGCCATCCTCGTTCAACCCCTTTTAACGGAGGCGATTTCGATGCGAAGCCTGACTCTTGCCGCGGCGACTCTGGCGATTACGGCCACTTGTCTTGCCGGTCTCTCGCGGGCCGACGACAGCACCGATCCGACCGGCACCTGGAAATGGTCGGTGACGTTCAACAACCAGACCCGCGATCTCACGCTCAAGCTCAAACTCGAAGGCGACAAGCTCACCGGTGCCATGCTCGGACGGAACAATCGGGAAATCGCCATCGAGAACGCCAGCTATAAGGACGGCGAAGTCGCGTTCACGGTCACCCGCGAGCGGAACGGGCAAAAGTTCACCTCCAAGTACAAAGGCAAGGTGAGCGGCGACACGATCAAAGGCACCATCGAGAACGAACGCGACGGACAAACGCGGTCGCGCGACTGGGAAGCCAAACGCGAGAAAGCCTAAATGCGGAAACTGATTGAAGGCATCGTCAATTTTCGAGAGCAAGTGCTGCCGCAGTACGAGGAGCACTTTCGGCGCTTGTCGCAGGGGCAAACGCCCGACGCGCTGTTCATCACCTGTTCGGACAGCCGCGTCGTGCCCGACCTCTTGATGTCGACCGATCCGGGCGACCTGTTCGTGATGCGCAACGTCGGCAACCTGATTCCCCCGGCCACGATCGAAGGCAGCTCGACCGGCGACTTGTCGGAAGCCAGCGCCATCGAGTTCTCGGTGCTGGTGCTGGGGGTGCAGAGCATCGTCGTCTGCGGCCATTCCGAGTGCGGCGCCATGAAGGCGGCCATGGAGCGCAAGCCGACCTCGGAGACGCCGAACCTCAACAAGTGGCTCCATCACTGCAACACCGCCCTGTTCCGGCTCGATCAGGAAGGACCGTTGAACCGAGCGCTGCCGGCTCACGACCAGCTCTCGCAGATCAATGTGCTCGTGCAGCTCGAACATTTGATGTCGTACCCCATCGTCCGACAGCGCGTGCATGCGGGCGCCTTGCAGCTTGGCGGCTGGTGGTTCGACATCGCCCAGGCGCGAATGCTCTCTTATGAGCGCGAGACGCGGGCCTTCGAGCCGATCGATCGCCGGGCGGCCGAGCGGCTGATGCAGCGGCTTGCCCCGGCCGGCACCCAGGAAGCGTGAGGTGAGAACATGATCGTAAAAATCGTCGTCGTCGGCATCGGTGATAACGGCGCCGAGAGCCTCTCGCGCGAAGCTCTGCGACGGGTGTCGGAAGCCGAACTGCTGCTGGGCGGCGAGCGGCACCTGGGGTTCTTCGCCGATCACCAGGCCGAAAAGCTGGCGATACGCGACAATCTGAAAGAGATCGCCGCCCGGCTGCAAGTCGAAACGCGGCGCGTGGTCGTGCTCGCATCGGGCGATCCGCTGTTTTATGGCATCGCCGGCTATCTGGCCACGAAGGTCGGCCGCGACCGGCTGGAGGTGCTGCCGAACATTTCGTCGATGCAGCTCGCCTTCGCCCGACTGAAAGAATCGTGGCACGACGCGGCCCTGGTAAGCTGCCACGCCAAGCCGATCGAAGACGCGATGGACGTCATTCGCGACGCCAAGAAGGTTGGCATTTTCACCGACGACGAGAACACGCCCGGCCGGATCGCCCGCGAGCTATTGAAGGCCGGCATCGGCGGATTCCGCGCCCACGTGTGCGAGAACCTGGGCGGCAGCGACGAGCGGGTCACATCGTGTGACCTGGCGGAGCTGGCCGAGCGCTCGTTTGCGCCGCTCAACGTGCTGGTGCTCATCAAGCAGGCTCAAACGCCGGCGATCCATCGCCGCGACTGGACGTTCGGCATTCCAGAAGAGGCTTTTTATCAGCGGCAGCCGCTGAAGGGACTGATCACCAAGACGGAAGTCCGCGTGCTCAGCCTGGCGAAGCTGCGGCTGCGGCCGGGCAACCTCGTGTGGGACATCGGGGCCGGATCCGGCTCGGTATCGATCGAGGCGGCCCTACTGGGAGCCAAGGTGTGGGCCATCGAGAAGAACAAGGAAGATTGCGAGATCATCCGCCGCAACATCGAGAAATTCGAGACGCCGCAGGTCACGGTCGTGCATGGCATCGCTCCCGCGGCGCTGACGGATTTGCCCGACCCCGATGCGGTGTTCATTGGCGGCAGCGGCGGCGAAATGGCGGAGCTGGTGCGCCTCTGCCGCGAGCGTCTGACCGCCGGCGGGCGGCTGGCGATCAACGTGGCCACGCTGGAAAACCTGGGCGAAGTGCCGGCCGACGACGTGACGCTCGTGCAGATCAGCCGCACTCGGCCGATTCTGAACCTGCACCGGTTGGAGGCACTCAACCCCGTGTTTGTCGCTTGCTGGGAGAAGCAATGACGTTGCCATTTTGGATTTTGGATTTTCGATTTTGGATTCGTTCAATCCAAAATCGACAATCCAGAATCCAAAATCAATCAAGTGGCCCGCTGGCTTTCAAGCAGGCGCGTGGTGCTCAGGCCCGGCACGAGCGGCAAGGTGACCACTTTGCCGCCGCGGCCGATCACGAAATCGGCCCCCGCGATTTGCGCAGCCGTGTAATCGTCGCCCTTCACTAAAATGTCGGGAGCCAGATGCCGCACCAACTGTTCCGGCCGCTCTTCGTCGAAAATGACCACGGCATCGACACACGCCAGGCCGGCCAAGAGCGCGGCGCGGTGGTCGTGCGAGATCACCGGCCGCGTGGGGCCTTTGTTGGCCTTCACCGAACTGTCGGAATTCAGCCCCACCACCAGCACCTCGCCGAGCTGCCGCGAACGCTCCAGGCACGAGAGGTGTCCCGCGTGCAGAAGATCGAAGCAGCCGTTGGTGAACACCACCCGCTTGCCGTGCTGCTGGGCCGCCTGCACCAGCTTCTTGGCGCCGGCCCAGTCGAGCACCTTCGGCGACAGCCCGCGGTAGACCGCGTCGAGCTCGGCCGCGTGGACGACATAGGTGCCCGGCTTGCCGACCGCGATGCCCGCCGCCAGCACCGACAATCGGCAGGCCGATTCCATCTCCCATCCCGCGGCCAGGCAGGCCGCCAAGACCGCCACGACCGTGTCGCCCGCACCCGTGACGTCGGCCACTTCGCGGGCCTCGGCGGGAATATGCGCGACGCCATGTTCGGAGGCGACCGTCATGCCGTCGGGGCCGCGCGTGACCACCATGGTATCGAGCGCGAGCCGCTCGCGCAATTCGGCGGCGGCGGCGGCGAAGTCGTCGTCGCCTTGGATGCGCCGGCTGAGGGCCCGTTCGGCTTCCATTTGGTTGGGGGCCAACAAGGTCGCGCCGGCATAGGACGCGAAATCGTGCTTTTTGCCGTCGACCAGGCAGGGTACTCCGGTGTCGCGGCAATGCCCGATCAGTCGCCGCAGCAAGCCGTCGTCGAGGGTGCCCTTGTCATAGTCGGCCAACACCACCACGCCATGATTGGCAACTTCAGACAACAGCCGCGGGGCGATTTCGGCAGCGGCCGCAGTCAAGGCTTCGCGGGATCCTTCGCGGTCGAGCCTGACGAGCTGCTGAAAGGCGCCGGCGATGATGCGGGTCTTGGAGATGGTGGTGGCCAGCGGGGCCGCATACAGCTCGTCGGTCAGCAGGGCGTTCTGAGAAAGGATCTCGCGCAGCGTTTGGCCATCGGCGTCGACACCGATCACGCCGGCCAACGTCGCCCGGCAGCCCAGGCCGGCCAGCGATGCCGCCACGTGTCCGGCGCCGCCGGCGCAGCAATGTTCCTGTCGCACATTGACCACGGGCACGGGCGCTTCGGGCGAAATGCGATCGACGTGGCCGGCGATGCGGCGGTCGAGCATTACGTCACCGACGACCAAGGCGGATACTTGCCCCTCGAACTCGCGGACTGATTGCATGGAAAAGCGTGAGCCGGATTGCCCACCCCGGAGAGGATGCGAATCCTCAAGTTTATTTGCGGCCACGCCGGTTGCCAAGCCGCCCGGCTGCGATCTAAGATCCGCAAAAACCCGCGGAAACGGCCGGTCCTAAAATTTTCAAGATAGGTACTTGCAATCCTCGCAGTTCCGATTATCATTACGGCCAGCGTTACTTTCCTATTTTGCCAGCCAGCGCGTGGCGGCAAAATCTTCCGCCCCACGCGGGGCCATTTCCAGTGGGGTACTGCGGCAGCCGTGGAAGGCTGCTGGGTCTAGCCCATGGAAGGCAACGGTATGCCCGCCAGAAACCGGCACGAACACCGGTGGAGTTTTTTTCTGCTTCGAACGTTAACTGACTAACACCTTATTTTCGCACCCGGAGGAACCAATCATGCAGACATGGCCCCGCAACCCGCTACGGAAGAAAAAGAGCAGCAAGTCAAACACAAAAAGCAGCAGCAACCGCCGCCGGCTTAGTTTTCAGGGGCGAGCCGAATCCCTGGAAACGAGGTTGATGTTGTCGATCACCGCGGTGACGCCCCAGGCGATCTCCGTAGCCGAAGGCACGGTGGCCACCGAAACGGCCACCTTCACGGCCTCGGATACCGGACCTTTTACCGCGACCATTGCTTGGGGCGACGGCAGCGTTAGCGCCGGCGCCGTCAGCGGCGCGGCGAGCCCTTTCACCGTCACGGGCACGCACACCTATCTGGACGAACTGGCCGGCACGGCCACCGTCACGGTCAGCGACACCTTCGATTCGACCTCGAATTCCGGGACTGCCGCGGCCACCATAAGCGAGGCCGACACGCTGACGATCAAGAGCACGCCCACGATCGGCGCCACCGAAGGAACGGCCTTCAGCAGCACCGCGCTGGCCACGTTCACCACCAGCTACGCCGCCAACCCGACCAGCGACTTCTCGGCCACGATCGACTGGGGCGACGGCAGCAGCGCAACGGCGGGCACCGTCACTGGCTCCGCCGGCACGCTGACCGTCGGCGGCACTCACCTCTATACCGATGAACTGGCGGCGGGAACCACCGCCACGGTCCTCTTGAGCGACGACTCGCCGGGTACGGCCACCGCCGTCGCCACCGGCACCGCCGCCGTGTCCGAAGCCGATACGCTGACGGCCCTGACGACGCCGGCCATCAGCGCCACCGAAGGCACGACCTTTACCAGCGCTGCCTTGGCCACGTTCAGCAGCAGCTATGCCAGCAACGCGGCCAGCGACTTCACGGCCACGATCGCCTGGGGCGATGGCTCGATGAGCGCGGGCACCGTCACCGGCACGGGCGCCGCGCTCACCGTCGGCGGCACTCACCTCTATACCGACGAAATGTCGGCGGGAACCACCGCCACGGTCCTCTTGAGTGACGGCTCGCCGGGTACGGCCACCGCCGTCGCCACCGGCACCGCCGCCGTGTCCGAAGCCGATACGCTGACGGCCGCCGCCACGGCGGTCACGGCCACCGCCACGGCGAACAGCACCTTCACGGGCCACGTGGCCACGTTTACCACCAGCTACACCGCCAACCCGACCAGCGACTTCTCGGCCGTGATCAACTGGGGCGACGGCGCGTCGAGCACCGTCACCGGCGCCGGCGGCTCGATCACGGGGTCGGGCGGCACGCTGAGCGTGACGGGGAGCCATGTTTACACCACTGCGGGTCCGGAAACGGCGACCGTCGTGCTGCACGACGAAGCGCCGGGCACCGCCTCGGCCACGACCACCGCCACGATCACGGTCAGTGCGCCGGCCGCCGCCACGATCACGCCCGTGACCACACCCACCATCAGCGCCACCGAAGGCACGGCCTTCAGCAGCACGGCCGTGGCCACGTTCAGCGACACCGACCACACCGCGGTGGCCAGCGACTTTACGGCCGCCATCAACTGGGGCGACGGCAGCAGCGCAACGGCGGGCACGGTCACCGGCTCGGCGGGCACGTTCACCGTCGGCGGCAGTCACCTCTACTCGGATGAACTGGCGACAGGCACCGCCACGGTCACCTTGACCGAGACCACGCCCAACACCGCCACAGGCGTGGCCACCGGCACGGCCAGCGCGGCCGAGGCCGATACGCTAACGGCCGTTAGCGCTCCGCCGATTTCCACGACCGAGGGCGCGACCGCCACGGCGACGGCCGTCTTTGCCGCCACCGGCTACTTGGGCAACGCGCCCAGCGATTTCTCGGCCACCATCAACTGGGGCGACGGCAGCTCGCTGAGCACCGTCACGCCGGGTGGCACCCTGGCGGCCATGACCGTCAGCGGCACTCACGTCTACAAAGATGAAGGCGCTTTCACGGTCACCATTACCGCGACCGATGACGCGCCCGGCACGGCCATGGCCTCGCTCACCGCCAATGCAACTGTGGCCGAGGGCGACGCGCTGACCGCCGGCCCTTCGGCTACATACACCGTCGCGACCGCTTCGCCCTTCAGCGGCACGGTGGCCACCTTCAGCAACACCGGCTATCCCGCCAACCCGGCCAGCGACTTTACGGCCGAGATCCACTGGGGCGACGGCAACAGCAGCGCGGGTGCGGTGAGTCTCTCGGGAGGCACGCTGACCGTTCAAGGGACCCACACTTACGCCGCGACGGGCACCGACACCGCAACCGTCGTCATCTCCGACGACTCGCCGGGCACGGCCAGCGCCACGGCTACCGCGACGTTCACCGTGGCCAGCACGGCCGTCCCGGTAATTACGGCCGTGAGTGGGCCCACCATCACCGCCACCGAAGGTACGACCTTCAGCAGCACGGCCGTGGCCACCTTCAGCGACACGGATGGCAGCGCCGTGGCCAGTGACTTTACGGCCACGATCAACTGGGGCGATGGCAGCAGCGCAACGGCGGGCACGGTCACCGGCTCGGCGGGCAGCTTCACGGTCGGCGGCAGCCACCTCTACGCCGATGAAGTGTCGGCCGGTGCTGCCTCGGTCGTCTTGACCCAGACCACGCCGAGCACTGCCACGGGCACCGCTACCGGCACGGCCGGCGCGGCCGAGGCCGATGTGCTGGCGGCAGGCACGGCGGTCACGGCTACCGCCACGGAAAACGGCACCTTCAGCGGTACGGTGGCTACGTTCACCAACACCGGCTATCCCACCAACCCGGCAAGTGACTTTACGGCCACGATCAACTGGGGCGACAGCACCAGCAGCACGGGTACGGTGAGTCTGGCCAGCGGCACGCTCACCGTGGCGGGAAGCCATGTTTACAGCACGACTGGTACGGAAACGGTCACTATCGTCCTGAAAGACGACGCGCCGGGCACGGCCAGTGCGACGGCCACGGCAACCATCACCGTGTCCGCCCCCGCCCCGGCCCCTGTGCTGACGATCGCCAAGACCGGCACGCCGGCGACGATCGCCGCCGGCGGCACCGAGACGTATACCGTTACGATCTCCAACACCGGCAACCTCGCGGCCACGACCACGGCGTTTACCGACACGCTGCCGGCCGGCGAGACGTTTGTTTCGGCGACGGACTCGCTGGGCGGGACGGTGACCAACACCAACGGCACGCTCAGCGAAGCCATTGGCTCATTGGCCGCCTCAGCCACGGACACCATCACGATCGTGGTCACGGTCGGCAGCTCCTTGGCCGGGACAACCGTGACCAACACTGCCAGCGTCTCCGCCACGAATTTCAACGGCGGCGTGGCGATCACCTCCGCGTTCCCGATCACCGTCAGCACGACCACCGTCGTCACCGGCGTCGGGTTCTTGTCCGGCGTGCCGGGCGACGGAACGGAGCAGACGTTCGTGCGGAACCTCTATCGCGAGTTGTTGGGCCGCGAGCCCGACTCCTCCGGCGAGGCCTTCTGGCTCTCTTACCTCAGCGCGCACGACAACGCCGCGGGTCGGCAGCAGGTGATTCAGGCCTTCATGAACTCGCCCGAGTATGCGATCCACTACATCACGACCGCATACAACGTCATTCTGCACCGCGCGCCGGATGCCGGCGGTTTGGCCTTCTGGACCGGCAAGATGGGTCAGCCGGGCACGCCGGGGCAGAACGCCGGCAGCGCCGATGAAAAGTTCATCATCGCCGCGCTGTACGGTTCGGACGAGTTCTACCTCGACTCGGGCAGCACGCCCCAAGGCTGGATCAACGCCCTTTATATGGACATCTTGGGACGCCCGGCTGACGGCGGCGGCCTGACGTTCTGGACGAACGAGCTCAAGACCCGCGGTGCCGGCGACCGCGACGGCATCGTCCGCGATTTGCTGACCACGAAAGAAGCCGCGCACGACCTGCTCGACAGCTTCTATCCGGCGGCGGGCGGCACGGCCAGCACGCCGTTGACCGCGCCGGGCACGACGGCCGGCACTGGAATGACCGAGCTGGCGCTGCTCACCGGCGCCGGTTGGGAAAACCTCTATCTGGAGGGAGCGTATGGCAGCTCGCCGCAGGGCAACGACGGCTTCTTCGCTTCGCTGGCGGGCAACGGAAACTGGGACGACATCCAGTTGCTGATCCTCGAAAGCGGCCAGTTCTACAGCAACGCCAACCGGCCCGTCACGTCGTAGCGCGTGCCGAGCAGTGTTGGAGAGGTAATTCGAGCAACGCCCGCGGGCCGCTCATGGTGGCCCGCGGGCGGTTTTATGCGCTCGCGCTTTGTCAGCGGTCTACCGCTTGAGGATTTGTTGCACCACCGCCGCCAGCCGTCGACCGCCCAGGGCCGCTTGGCGGTGGGCGACGTCGCGGGCCGTGGCCGCATAACCGGCCGGTAAGACGGGCACCTCATGCACGTCCACTTCTTTGCGTTCGACCAGGCGGTAATCGACGATCGGCAACCGGCCGTTGAGATAGGCGAATTCCACCGCCGCCTGATAGCTCTCATCGGCCCACGATTGCACCGTCTCGTGGCTGCGGAAGCGGGCGGCCAGGTCGCGGTCCGATTCCGCGCCGGCTTCGATGCGCTTGGCCAGCTCTTCCAAAGCCCGCGCGTGCGTATTGGTGCCCAATAAGTGGTCCCAGAACGTGTGCAGCGGCTCGGCGCGCTTGTGCGGATTGATCGCCACAAGATTGCCCCCCTCGTCTCCCTTGGGCGGCGGAAAGCGCCGCGAAACCAGACTGGCGCAGTGCAGCGGTTGGTGAATGTCGCCCACCAAGTGCAGCACCCAGCAGAAGTGGATCGCCTGCTCCTGCGGACCGCCTTCACCGCTGTTCAGCGATTCCCAGGCCTCGTTCAAGGCGGTGATCACGTTGGGCGCCTCCGGCCGCAAATCGGCCGCGGCAAACTCGCGGGCTTGCTCCGGCGCCACGAAAGGAAGATTGATGTAATGCCAGTTCGCATGATGATACGCGGCCAAATCGCGCTCGTGGTGTTCGCGGCTCTCGCGGACCCAGTCGGGCCAGGTCGCCGCCCGCAGAAAGGCCCACTCGTCGATCGGCACATCGTCGGGCCGCTGCTGCGTGAGATACCGCGCATAGTGTGGATGGGCGGCGAGTAATCGGTGGGCGGCCTGCCGTTGCGCCGGGTCGAGCCGCTTCCAAGCCAGCAAGGCGACGGCCATGTGGCCGGTGCTGTTCCAGCCTGAGGCCGGAGCGGCACACGCACAAACCATGAAAAGCAACAGGGCGATTCGAGCGAGCTTCATAAGGCGTACCTGAGGGTTTGTTTATTGAACGAGGCCGGCATTTTAGCGATGGGAGCCAATTCGGGATGCGCCGACCGACTGGCCTGTTTTTTGCACGAAAGTGAGGCCGGGCGTGCGGGTGGTTATCTTTTTAAGGGAGGTGCAGCGGCATGGGAACTCGATTTGGGATTCAGGCGGCGGTCCGGCGGACTTCTCTGGTCGCCGCGATTTCTGTGTTCGCGGCGGCGTCGGCCCTCGGTCAGGCGGACCGTGGTCCCAGCGACTTTTTTGACCGCGACCAGTATGGCCATCGCTATCGCGACCAGGTGTTCGACGACGACCGCAGTTACAGCGAGGCCTATCCCTATGTGCCGGAGACGCGGCGGCGGTCTGGGCCGCCGCGCGAAGAGGCGCCGCCGCCGCGTGCGCGGCGCCGGCCCCGATATCGTGACGACGGGGTCATTCGCAACGACTATGCCGGCGCGCCGGTCTACCGGCATTACTACGGCGGCGTTGACCGGTACGATTCGCCCGGCTACCTCGACCAGGCCGGCCGGGCCAGCGCCTTGGCGAACGGCTATTCGCGCCGCGGCGTAGAAGAATTCCACGATGGGTACGGCCGCGGCGTTCGGACCAACGACGTCTATCCGTTGCAGCGCGACGTCGATCCGCGCCGCTATCGCGGTCGCGACCTGAACGGTTCGATCTCGGCCGACGACGTAGATTCGTCGGGTGCTAGCGACATCGAAGACTTCGTCCGCTCGGAGCTCTCGGTGCGTCCCGGCGCGAACCTGCGCGTGTCGAGCACGGGCACGTACACCTTCAGGAACTATCTGGACCAAGGCAACCAGGTTCACGCCCGGTTCCGGCAGCCGATTCACAAACGTTGGGAATACGGGCGCGGCCCTTGATGGGGAACTTGGACGTAAGGTTGGCCGGCGAGCTTGCCCCACCTTACGCCTTGCAGCTACGGCTTACGGATCAGCAGGTAGAGCGTGGGCTGCAGGAAGCCGCGATGGAGATCCGCGCAGAGCTCGGCGAGAAAGCGCTCGAACCGGCAGTCGCGTGACAGCCTCCATTGCAGCCGCAGGGCCAAGTCGCGCTGGCGATAGAAGAGCGGCATGCTGCTGACGACATTCAGATTTCGTGAAGGTCCCAGTGCCAGATCGAATTCGTGAAAGCTCACTCCCCGGCCCGCCCGACAGAGCGCCAACGGCCGGTTTTCCGCGCCGCCGATTTGTTCTCGGACGTCGTCACGGGGACTGAAGCGCACATAGTCGGCCGCCAGCTCGTCGGAGAGCCAGAGGAAGAAGTTCAGGTGGGCCGTGTGGTGGTCGTAATACCAGAGACGGTTAGGCGTCTCGATCACGCCCCACAGCCCGCCGGGCGGCAACATTTGCCAAGTTCGGGCCATCGCCGCCATCCGCTCCGGGTGCGTCATGTGCTCCAGCGAGGCGAAAAAAAGGATGAAATCGAAGCGCTGTTCCGCGATCGGTCCGCTCAGTTCGGCGGCATTGGCGGCGAAGAACGTCGCCTCGACGCCATACAGGCGGCAGCGCTCTTCGGCGACGCGGATGGCCCGCGGGTCGAGATCGACCGCCGTCACCCGCGCACCTTGCTCGGCGAGCGCGACGGTGGCGCTGCCCGTGCCGCAGCCGATCTCCAGCACGGCCGCACCATCCAGCGATCGGGCGGCGTCGAGCCACGGAACCACTTGCCGTCGGTTATCGTCGAGCCGGCGAAAGAGATGGTTTTGCAGGTCTTCATCGTCCGCGGCAGCGCCGCCGACGGCTTCCTGCCGGAATTCGAGCAGCCGTTGCCGGAACTTCTCGGTTGCCTCAAGCGAAATGTGGCGTAAGCGGCTGTTCAGATGGGCTGGAATTCGGAAACGAGTGAGGTCACGCGCGGCGCGGAGCGATCGAAAAAACCAGCCCTGGCGACTCAAGGTCGGTGAACCTCACTGCAGAGCTAGCGCGGCCTTGAGGCAGTCGTCGACTGCTTGCATCGTTGCGGGAGACACTTTTCCAAGTGTGCGAGTGACCCGACGCTGGTTCACAGTGAAAAGGTTCTCACATGTAATCGCTGAGACCATCGCAAGGCCGGTTGTCTGACCGTCAGCGGTCTTGGGGTCGATGAGGAGTTGTGTCGGTTCTGACGCCGCTTTGTGCGTGCGGCGCGTGATCATCGCGACCACAGTATTGGCAATGCGCCCGTTGTTATGATCCGACTGCACGACCACCGCTGGGCGAATCTTCGAACCGGTACCATTGGCAAAGGGAAAATCGACAAGCACAACATCTCCCCGTTGAACAGTCATTCTTTCGGCTCGCGAAACTGGTTGTAAATGTCCATTTCGGGATCATCCCAGCCCTCGCTTCGTGCCACCTCGTCCATCAGGGGGTACGCCTCGGAAATGTCAAAGTCATCGTCGTCCAACAGGGCACGCACTTTTTCGTACTGTTCTGCGGACAGCAAGACAAATGCCGCACTTGTCTTAGGATCGACAAGGCGAACGGGCGTCTCCAGAGCGGTCACTTCGCTCAATTGGTCGATGGAGTATGAGGTCATAAGCTTTACTCGCTGCGCACCGTTGCAACGCCGTTAAATTACCCTGATTCGGTCAGAGAGAATCGTCTTTCATCATATCTTCTCGATCAGCTCCAGACAAATCTCGCGCACGCGGCCGGGATTGACGTTCGGGTTCTTTTTCTTGGCCTGGCCGACGAAGGCGCCTGCCGCCTGCAGCTTGCCGGCCTTCACGTCGGCCACCAGCTTGGGATTTGCCGCCACCAACTCACGACATAATTCAACGAGCGTTCCGTCGTCAACAGCTTCGATGCCTTGGCTCTTGATAAGTTCGACGATCGCCTGCCCCGACAGCACGGCCCCACCTTTTGCCGCTGCTTCCACACCCATGGCCAAAACCTCGCGAGCTCGACTCGTATTCAATTCTCCGGCAGCCACTTTTTTAATCAGTTCGGCTAGCCCCGCGGGTTGAGCGATGCGTTGTCGGTACTCTTCGAGACCGATGTTGCGGTCTTTAAGTTCGCGCAGCACATCTTGCGTCACCCAGTTGGCCGCCAGCTTGCCGTCGCCGCACAATTCGGCCAACTCCAGATAATACTCGACCAGCGGCCGGCCCTTGTTCACGATCACGTCGCTGTCGTAGGGCGTGATGTTATACGTCAGCTCCAGCCGGTGCCGCAGGTCGGCGGGCAACTCACCCAGACCCTCGCGCACCGCCTCAATCTGCTCCTCAGTCACCGTCACGGGCACCAAGTCGGGGTCGGGAAAGTAGCGATAATCGCTCGATTCTTCCTTGTGCCGCTGAGCGCGGGTGATGTTTTCCACGTCGTCCCAACCGCGGGTCTGCTTCGGCACTTGCCCCAATCGCTGGCCCGTCTGCTGAAACACCTCATACTGCCGCTCGGCCTCGTAGGCCAACGCCCGCTCCACCGCCCGAAAGCTGTTCATGTTCTTGACTTCGACGATCGGCGTGGGGATGCGGTGACCGTCGGGCTGATGTACGTGAAGGTTCACGTTGGCGTCGACGCGCAGGCTCCCCTCCTGCATGTTGCAGTCGCTCACGCCCAGATAGGTGAGCAGCAGTTTCAGCTCGTCGAGATAGGCGGCGGCCTCCAGCGGCGACCGCATGTCGGGCTGCGACACGATTTCCAACAGCGGCGTGCCCGCCCGGTTCAGGTCGATCTTGCTGTCGGCCTCGCCCGACTTCTCGTCGTGCATGCTCTTGCCGGCGTCTTCTTCGAGGTGGGCGCGGATGATGCCCACGCGTTTTCGCTCGAAGCGGCACTTGGAATCGCCGATCTCCAGATATCCATCGGAGCTGAAGGGCAGATCGTATTGGCTGATCTGATAGCCCTTCGGCAGATCGGGATAGTAATACTGCTTGCGGTCCCACTTGGTGTACTTGGCGATCTGGCAGTTCAGCGCCACGGCCGTGCGCAGGCCCAGCTCGAAGGCCCGGCGGTTCATCACGGGCAGCGTGCCCGGCATGCCGGTGCAGACGGGACAGGTCTGCGTATTGGCCGGCGCCCCGAAGCGCGTGCTGCACCCGCAGAACAGCTTGCTCTGGGTGAGAAGCTGCACGTGGACTTCAAGGCCGATGATGGTGGTGTAGGGCTGGGATTGGCTCACTGGATAAGTCCCGGTAGACGGTAGACGGTAGACGGTAGACGGGGCACCGCAGTTCGATCCAATGCTTCGCGACCCCCGTCTACCGTCTACTGTCTACCGTCTACCTTTTATTCGCTCCGGGTTGACCATCTAATCTTTATCATTGAGCGCGGGCCTGCGTGTGTGCCACTCCGTCGCCTGCTGATACATGTGACACGCCCGCAACAGGCGTACTTCTTCGAACGGCGGCCCTTGCAACTGCAGGCCGATCGGCAGGCCGCCGGCGCTGAAGCCGCAGGGAAAGGCGATGCCGCCGATGCCCGCCAGGTTCGCGGTCACCGTGTAGAGATCGACCAGGTACATCGACAACGGGTCGTTCACCTTTTCGCCGATCTTGAAAGCGGGACTGGTGGTGACCGGGCCGACAATCAGGTCGACTTCCTGGAAGGCGCGGTCGAAATCCTGGCGGATCAGCCGCCGGACCTTGAGGGCCTTGAGATAAAACTTGTCGGCGTAGCCCGCGCTCAGCGCGTAGGTGCCCAGGATGATGCGGCGTTTGACCTCGGCGCCAAACCCTTCGGCCCGGCTGCGGCGATAGAGCCGGACCAGCGGCGTGTCCATGTCGTCGAGTCCACGCTGGTCGCCGGCGGCTTGCAGTCGGCCTCGCTCCGCAGCCATTTCGGCCTGCATGGCCTTTTCGTCAGTGCGATAGCCGTAGTGGACGCCGTCGTAGCGGGCCAGATTGCTCGAGGCTTCGCTGGGAGCGATGATGTAGTAGGCGGCCACGCCATATTTGCTGTGCGGCAGCGAAATCTCTTTCACCTTCGCTCCCAGCGACTGATAGACCTTCACCGCCTCGCGCACCGCCGCCTCGACTTCGCTCTCCAGCCCTTCGCCGAAATGCTCGCGCACCAGGCCCAGCGTCAGCCCCGTGAGCGGCTGCGTGACAGTCTGGCTGTAGGCCGGCACGGGCCGATCGACGGAGGTCGAATCATAGGGGTCGTGGCCGGCGATCACTTCCAGCAAGAGGGCCGCGTCCTGGGCCGTGCGGGCCAAGGGGCCGATCTGGTCGAGGCTGCTGGCGAACGCCACCAGGCCGAACCGACTCACGCGCCCGTAGGTCGGCTTCATTCCCGTCACGCCGCAGAGTGCCGCGGGTTGCCGGATGGAGCCGCCGGTATCCGTGCCGATCGACAAGGGCGCCATGGACGCGGCCACACAGGCCGCCGCGCCCCCGCTGGATCCGCCCGGAGTGCGCTGTGGATCCCAGGGATTGCGGGTCATCTGGAAGGCCGAGTTCTCCGTCGAGCCGCCCATGGCGAACTCGTCGAGGTTCGTGCGGCCGATCAGCACCGCATCGGCCGCCTTCAACTTGGCGACCGCCGTGGCGTCGTAGGGGGCCACGAAGTTCTCCAAGATGCGCGAGGCGCAAGTTGTCTTCTCGCCGCGGCTGCACAGCAAATCTTTCACGGCCACGGGCAAGCCGGCCAAGCGGCCCAGCCGTTCGCCGTTGCGTCGCCGCTGGTCGATATGTCGGGCCTGTTCGAGAGCCGCGATGGAATTGAACCGCAGGAAGGCGCCCACCATTTTGTCGTGGGCTTCGATGCGGTCCACGAACGCTTGCGTGGCCTCGGCCGAAGTGACGCGGCCCGCCGTAAGTTCGGCCAGCAGTTCCGTGGCGGTGAGTTCGGTCAGGTTCGACATGCGCGGGGCTGGTCCTTCTATTCCCCCAGCACGGCCGGCACCAAATAAAACTCGCCATCGGTGTGCGGGGCGCGGGCCAACATGGTCAACCGCTCATAACTGGGGCGCACTTCGTCGGGCCGGAACACGTTGGCGATTTCGACGGCGTGGGCCATCGGTTCCACGTCTTCGGTATCCAGCTCGGCCAGCAAGTCCATGTAGCCGAGCACCTGGCCGAGTTGCTCGGTCATGGCGGTCAGCTCGGCCTCGGTAAGCTGCAGCCGGGCCAGAAGCGAGACCCTTTCGACTTCGGCGCGCGACAGGCTCATGATTTGGCAGCGGCCTTCTTACCCTTCGACGGCGTTTTGGCGGCTTTCTTCTCGGTCTTGCCGGCTTTGGCGGCGTCGGTCGGCAGCTTGAAGGGAGCCGCCCGGACCAGCTTCACGACCGAGCCGCTGCGGATGCACTGGGTGCAGACCCGCATCGACTTGTTCGTGCCGCCCACGGTGACGCGGATGCGCTGCAAGTTGGGCTTGAATTCTCGGCGGCTGATGCCGGTGATCTTGGTGCCGACGCCGCCGAGATACTTGGCCTTGCCGCGGGTGGTGATCGAATTGCCTCTTTGCGGAGACTTGCCGCAAACTTCGCAGGCCTGGGCCATGAAAAAACTCCGATAACGTCTTCGTGCAGCGAAAAACTGGAAACTCACAGTATATCGCTTCGCTGGCTGGCTGCAACCGCGTTCGGGCAAAGGGGCGAATAACCGTAAAACTCAGTCGGTTTCGTGGCGGTGCTTGGAAAGTGGGCGGGTAAAGGCATCTCGCGTCGTCGTAGCACGGTGGCCCCATTTTAACGTGTGCAGACGCACGGCTAGAATAGGGCGCGGCTGGTTGGTGTTTTCCGCGTCGCGTCGATGGTGCCGCGGTTCTTCTGCCGCTCCGGAGTTACCAATGCAAATCCTGCTTGCGCTGGGCGGAATCGTCCTGATCGTGCTGGTGCTGGTCGACGCCTTCGAGGCGGTGGTGCTGCCGCGGCGGGTGACGCGCAAGTTTCGGCCGGCGCGGCTCTTTTATCGCCTGGCCTGGAGCGTGTGGCGAGCGGCGGCGCTCGGCCTGCCGCGTGGCAAGCGCCGCCAGGACTTTTTGAGCGTGTTTGGGCCGTTCTCGCTGCTGGCCCTGTTCGCCGTCTGGGCCACCGTGCTCATCATCGGCTTCGCCCTGGTGCATTGGGCGCTGGCCACGCCGCTGTGCCTGGCGAACGACGATCGCCAGCGAGGTTTCGGTCTCTATCTCTATATGAGCGGCGTCACCTTCTTCACGCTGGGCTATGGCGACGTGGCTCCGTCCGCCGCGCTGGGGCGGTTGCTGGCCGTGGTCGAGGCGGGCACCGGCTTCGGCTTTCTGGCGGTCATCATCGGCTATCTGCCCAGCTTCTCGCAGGCCTCGTCGCAGCGCGAGATCACCATCTCGCTGCTCGACGCCCGTGCCGGCTCGCCGCCGACCGCGGCCGAAGGCATTTTGCGGGCGGCGCGATCGGGCCGCGTTTCGAGCCTAGTGCCTTTCTTCGCGGAATGGGAGCGTTGGGCGGCGCAGCTTTTGGAGAGCCATCTCTCCTATCCGATGTTGGTCTATTACCGCTCGCAACACGACAACCAGTCGTGGCTGGCGGCGCTGACGGCCGTGCTCGACGGCAGCGCTCTGATGATCGCCGGCATCACGGACGTCGACTGTTATCAGGCACAATTGACGTTCGCCATGGCGCGGCACGCCGTCGTCGATCTGTCGTTGGTGCTCAAGGTGCCGCCGCGCGCTCCTGCGGCGGACCGTTTGCCGCCCGAAGAGTTTGAGCGATTGCGGCGGTTGTTCGCCGAGGCCGGCGTCCATTTCCACGAGTCGGGCAAGACCGAGCAGAGGGTCGCCGAATTGCGGGCCATGTACGAGCCGTTCGCGGCCGCGTTGTCGGACTGGCTGTTGTTCCCGCTGCCGCCGATCGTGTCGGCGACCGAGCCGGTCGACAATTGGCAAACGAGTCCCTGGACGCGCCGCACGCCCGGCATCGGCGCCTTGCCGGGCGCGGAGGTCGAGAACGAGCACTTTCAATAGCGGCCCTACTCCACGCGGCCGAGAATGCGACGTTTTGCCGCGAGGATAACTGGTGGCTGGGGCAGAGCTTGGCCAGATAGCGGCTGGCGCCCTTCAACAGCGTGGCGGCCAAGCGATGCCCCGGTGCGTCCAACCGGGGCATCG
>DATLUO010000256.1 GCA_035533075.1 Pirellulales bacterium
CCATGTTACACAGCCGCCCGAGGATATTGTAATCGGTGAGCTCCGACAGAAACCGCACCGAGCCGTCGGTCAGCACCACGTTGCAACCGGCCGGGTGCAGGCTGCCCGACATGCCCCACGAGGCCACGCGGCCGACCTGATACGAGGCAACCGTGGTTCCGTAAGTCCAGCAGTTGATCCTCTGGCCACCGCACAACGCCATGTTGGGAAAGTTCGTGCGGCTGTCATAAAGCGTGACGCCGTACATCACCCAGGCCCGATAGCCCCAAGCGTTTCCATTGCCGTTGTAAACCATTAGGGGAGACTCAATGAACGCCACCGTGCTCGTGGTGCCGTCTCGGCAATTGGCGGTCGTGGCGTTGCTGTTCATGCCGAACAAGGCGCGATACTGCGAGTAGCCATTGGCCGCGTACCACGTCTGCCAACCGTTCGCCGCAGAACCGATTTCGTCGCCCGGCTTGGTGCTGAATTCGTAAGACGTTTTGGCCCCGAGCAGCGTGTCGCTGCTGGTGATGCCGTAGGCCGCCCCCGCGGCCATGGTCTTTCCTCCGTCGTCGCTAGGGCAGAGGAAGACCGGAAGCTGCGTGGAAACGACGACGTCGTTTCCCGACGTAGTCGGCGTCAAAGGCAACCCGGCGATCGGATAGGGGCCCGGCGTGCCGGGGCTGCCGCCGGTGTAGGTGCTGGAGCAGGCGGCGACGTTCTTGTTGAACTTGTCGTAGAGCGGCTGCTGCTCCAAATACGGCAGCATCAGCACGAAACCGCTGGTGTTCATGATGTTGTTGTAGGGAGCGTACGGCGGCCCCTCGATGGCGCCATAGTTGAGACCCGCGGGAGGGAAGCTCTTGAGAACGTCATGATAGTTTTGTGCGGCCAGCCCGATCTGTTTCAGATGGTTGACACATTGCGTGCGCCGGGCCGACTCTCGCGCTGCTTGCACCGCGGGCAGCAACAGGGCTATTAAGATGCCGATGATCGCGATGACGACCAGCAACTCGACCAGTGTAAACCCACGTCGAATACGAGGCATTAAGCAGACTCCTTAAAACAAGAACGAGGGCAACGGTCCGCCCGAATCCGTTGCAATTCACAACGGCCGGGGTTAAAGCGAATCCGATGCCAGGAACCGCAACGCCTGCGGAGTCAGACGTCACGATTTGCCGCGAGAAGACGCAGATGGCCGAAAAACCGCGGGGATTTCGCGCTCCCGCACCGCTTCCAAAAAATTCGGAAAGGCCGCGAAATGCCTGAGACAGTCCTCGGCTCTGCCCAAGATTCGGGCAGCATCACGCTTACATAATAAGCGTCGCTAGCTCGCGAGGCCCGGTATCGGCTCGGCCTCGGCCAGAAGTCGATTGAGCTCGCTGGGCACGCCGCGGGTCACGCGCACTTCGCCCGTGTGCAGCAGAGTCTGCATGATGGTTCCCAGCAGGTTCTTGATCCGTACCGGCTCGGTCAAAGGTTCGCCGCCGTTGCGAGTCGACTGGCCTATCACCTGCCCCTTCGGCAGGCCGCCGCCGTAAAGCAAGAGCGGAGCGAGATTGCCCCAATGATCGCGGCCGCCTCGTGCGTTGATTCTTGGCGTGCGCCCCATTTCGCCGCAAACGACCACCAGAATTCGCTCGCCGAGACCGCGCGACTCAAGGTCGTCGATGAGCGCCGCCAAGGCATAGTCGAGCGGCACGCCCATATAACCCATGCCCTCATCGACGCCCGCATTGTTCACGTCGGCATGCATGTCCCACACAAAGCTGGTCGTGACCGTGACGAACCCGCAACCCACCTCGCACAACCGCCGGGCCAACAGCAGCAGCTTGCCCAACGTTTGCGTATGGTCGCGATAGTTCTTGTGGTTGTTCCAGCGCTTGCTGATCGCATCCGGCCGCACAAGCGTGCTGGTGTCGTAACGTGCGAGCGTCTCCGGGCGTTCCCGCTTCAAATCGAAGGCGTCGGCCACGCCGCCCAGAATGACGCGAAACGCCTGCTCGCGCATGCCGTCCAGACCCTCCAGCAGACCGTTGGCATCGGCCGCCCAGCGAATGCGGTCGAGCCGACGCAGCACCTCGCGGCGGTCGTCGAGCCTGGTCAGCGGCAAGTTCAGCCGCATCGCCTGCTGCAATTCGCCTTTGGCGCCGGGCACAAACGGCGCCACCGACTTGCCCAGCGCCCCGGTCGCTTCGAAGTCGCCGAAGCCCTTGACTGCCGGCAGTGCCTCCGTGTCGACCGCTTGGGGATAGAGCGCGACGTTCGTCGGCAGTCCGGTGGCCGGGTGATTGGTTCCGGCCACGCGGCTGTAGAGCGATCCGATATTGGCCCCCAGCGTGTCGCGACAGACGACGGGCTTGATGTCGTGATTGGCGTCGCCGGTGGTGAACGAACGGACAATGGCGAGCTTGTCGGCCAGGCCGGCCAACCGCGGAAACGTGCCGCCGAACGTGACGCCGGGAATGCGGGTGGCCAGTTCGCCCGTCGCGCTGCGCACTTCGGCCGGGGCCGACATCTTCGGATCGAAGGTCTCGAACTGACTGGGCCCGCCGTGCAAGAACAGAAAAATCACCGATTTATCGGTGACCAGCTTTCCGGGTGGGGCTGCCGAGGAAGGGGCGGCCAACAGGTCGCCCAGCGACAGCCCGCCCAGCGCCAGGCCGCCAATTCGCAAGAATTCGCGGCGTCCGTAGTGTCGATCGAGCTGGCAAAGGCTAAGCAAGTGGGCCTCCTCGGCCTGTACATTCTGTACGTTGCAATGCTACCGCAAAACGTTGTCTAGGTTATAATCAATTGTTCCTGCCCGAACCACGGCGGCGGAGCCCAACAGCCGGTCCGCTCGCCGGCATGCCTCACGACCCCAATCGTCTTTTCGCGAATGATCCATCGTTGCCGTCGCATTCCGGCCCTGTGCTGCCTGACCTTGGCTGCGGCGGCGTTTGCCAGTCGGGCAGACGCCGCGGAAGGCCCAAGCGATGCCGCGTTTCGCGAGCGGGTGAAACCGTTTCTGGCCAAATACTGCACCGACTGCCACGGCGGCGCCGAGCCGGAGTCGAAGCTGGCGCTCGATCAGTTCGCCGACGCGGCAGCCGTCTCGGCCCAACGTGAGGTTTGGACGAAGCTCCGCAAGTATCTGCAAGGCCGCATCATGCCGCCCAAAGATGCCGCGCAGCCGACGGACCTCGAACGGCGGAAGGTCATCGACTGGATCGACACGCACTTTTCCGGCGTCGATTGCAGTCTGAAGCGCGATCCCGGCCGCGTCACCCTCCGGCGGCTCAACCGCACGGAGTACGACAACACGGTCCGCGACCTCGTCGGCATCGACTTCCAAGCGGCCGAAGATTTTCCGGCCGACGACGTGGGCTATGGCTTCGACAATATCGGCGATGTGTTGTCGATGCCGCCGATCCTGCTGGAAAAATATCTGGCGGCCGCCGACCAGATCGTCGACAAGGCGATCTACGTGCATACCCCCGACAAGACGCCCAAGCAGACGTTCACCGCCAGCGAGGTGCAGCACAAGGGCGGAAACCTGCACGGCACCGGCTGGTACTTGGCATCCGGCGGCGAAGTTTTTACGGAGGTCAGTTTTCCGTCCAACGGCGAATACATGTTGCGGGGCCGGGCCTTCGCCACACAGGCCGGCGACGAGCTGGCCAAGATGGCGTTCAGGCTGGATGACAAGCAGGTGTACGTGGCCGACGTGGCCGCCGAGCCGGGCGCCGCGGAGGTCTACGAGACGAAGGTCCGTTTTGGGCCGGGCAAGCACCGCTTCGCATTGGCCTTCATCAACGACTTTTACGATCCCGACAATCCCGATCCCAAGCGGCGCGATCGCAACCTGGCGATCGAATGGCTCGAAGTTCAGGGACCGCTCGACGCGCCGCCGCCGGCGTTGCCCGAATCGCACAAGAAGATCGTGTTTTGCCACCCGAAGCATGGCGACCACCGCGAGTGTGCGGAAAAGATTCTCAGCCGCTTTGCCAGCCGGGCCTTCCGCCGGCCGGCCACCGCCGATGAGGTAAGCCGGCTGGTGAAGCTGGTCGAGCTGGCCCGGTCGAACGGCGAATCGTTCGAGCGCGGCATTCAGCTTGCCGTCGAAGCGGTGCTGGTCTCGCCGCATTTTCTCTTCCGCGTCGAACAAGATCCGCAGCCGGGCGAAGGTGGGGCCGACGCCGACGGCATTCACGCGATCGGTGAATACGAGTTGGCCACGCGGCTGTCGTATTTTCTCTGGAGCAGCATGCCCGACGACGAGCTGTTTCACGACGCCTTCAAGGGCCGGCTGCGCAAGAACCTCCACGGGCAGGTTGACCGGATGCTGAAAGACGCCCGGTCGAGGGCCTTGGTCGACGATTTTGCCACGCAATGGCTGGAGATTCGCCGGCTGCAAAGCGTGGCGCCCGATCCCAAGGGTTTTCCGGGCTTCGACAACGAGCTGCGGCAGGCGATGTTGGAAGAGACCCGGCTGTTCTTCGCGGCGGTGATCGCCGAAGACCGCAGCGTGCTCGATTTTCTCGACGCGGATTTCACGTTCCTCAACGAGCGCTTGGCCAGGCACTATCGCATTGCCGGCGTAACGGGACCGGAATTTCGCCGCGTGAAGCTCGACGATCCCGACCGCGGCGGCCTTGTGACGCAGGCCAGCGTGCTCACCGTGACCTCCAACCCGACGCGCACCAGCCCGGTGAAGCGCGGCAAGTGGATCTTGGAGGAGTTGCTCGACATGGCGCCGCCTCCGCCGCCGCCCAACGCCGGCGATCTAAAAGACGACGGAAAGGCGACGGCCAACGGTTCGTTGAGGCAGCGCATGGAGCAACATCGGGCAAACCCGAGCTGCGCGAGCTGCCACACGCTGATGGACTCGCTCGGTTTTGGGCTGGAGAATTTCGACGCCATAGGCGCCTGGCGCGACCGCGACGGGGCCTTCGCGGTCGATGCCTCCGGCACGCTGCCCGACGGGGCGTCGTTCCGCGGACCGCGCGAGCTGAAGGCGGTTTTGAAGCAGAAGAAAGACGACTTTGTTCGTTGTCTGGCGGGAAAGATGTTAACCTATGCTTTGGGCCGCGGCCTGGAACCGTATGACCGTTGCGTCCTGGACGACATCAGCGAGACGCTGGCAAAAGCCGATTACAAGTTTTCCGCGCTGATCCACGCGATTGTGCAAAGTGACGCATTTCAAAAACGTAGTACAGGAGGCGTTAGGCGTTAGGCGTTGGGCGTTGGGCCCGATGTTCGACCGCTACCTAACGCCTAACGCCTAACGCCTTGAACACGGTGGGCCGGCGCTCGCAAGCTCGCTGGTCCCACCCTACGACGAATACCAATTAGGGAACAAACCATGAGCAACTGGCACATCTCGCGCCGCAAAGCGTTAAAGGGACTGGGCACCGCGCTGGCCTTGCCGCTCTTAGACTCCATGCTGCCGGAAACGGTCTTTTCGCGGCACGCTCGGAGCCTACAGGCGGCTGAAGCGGCCAAGAGCCTGCCCAACCGTGCGGCGTTTCTCTATGTGCCCAACGGCATGCACATGCCCGACTGGGCACCCACCAAGGTCGGCGCCGACTTCGATCTGCCGCCCATCCTGCAGGTGCTGTCGCCCTTGAAGAGCGACTTCATGGTGATCAGCGGGCTGGCCCAAGACGGCGGCCGATCACACGGCGACGGCGGCGGCGACCACGCACGGGCCATGGCTTCGTTCCTGACCGGCACCCATCCCAAAAAGACGAACGGCGCCGACATCAAGGCCGGCGTTTCGGCCGACCAGATGGCGGCGCAAAAGGTCGGCAATCAGACCCGCTTCGCCTCGCTGGAGCTGGGCTGCGACGCGGGCGCCAACTCGGGCGCCTGCGACACCGGTTATAGCTGCGCCTATTCGCACAACGCCGCTTGGAAAACCGAGTCGCAACCGGTGGCCAAAGAGATCAATCCACGGCTGGTGTTCGAGCGGCTGTTCACCGATGGCCCGCCCGGCGAAACACAAGAGGCCAAGGCGCGCCGCAACCGCTACCGCCTGAGCGTGCTCGATTTCGTGCTCGCCGAAGCGACCGACCTGAAGAAGCGGCTGGGCGCCAACGACCAGCGGAAGCTCGACGAATACTTGACGACCGTCCGCGAGTTGGAGACGCGGATTTCGCGCAGCGAGCAGTCGGGCGGCGCCGGGCCGGCCGGCTTGGCCAAACCCAGCGGCATTCCGCAGGACTACGCCGAGCACATTCGCTTGATGTACGACCTCATGGCGCTGGCGTTTCAGGCCGACTTGACCCGCGTGGCCACGTTTGTTCACGCCGATGAGGGGAGCAATCGCAGCTACGCCTTGATCGGCGTTTCCGAGGGCCACCACGATCTTTCGCACCACGCCGGCGACAAGGAGAAGCAGGCCAAGATCAGCAAGATCAACCAGTTCCACGCCTCGCACCTGGCTGGGTTCCTCAAGAAACTCAAGCAGACGCCGGAAGGAGACGGCAACCTGCTCGATCACGCCATGATCGCTTACGGCAGTGCCATCGGCGACGGCAACCGCCACAACCACGACGACCTGCCGATCTTGCTTGCCGGCCGGGGCTGCGGCACGCTGGCTCCGGGCCGTCACCTTCGCTACGAGAAAGAGACGCCGCTCAACAACCTTTGGCTTTCGATGCTCGACCGACTCGGTGCGCACGTCGACCGTTTGGGCGACGGCCACGGCACGCTGAGCGAACTGCGCGGCTAGGACGGACTCTATGAGCAACTTACATGCTCAGCCACGACGAGATACGCGTGGCCAATTGGACCGAAGACGAATATCGCCCCGGCCGGTCGGCGGGAGCGTTGCTGGCCGAGAACGTCCGTCGCTGTGTGTCGGTGGTCGGCGAGATCAACCCCGATGCCCGGCTCTGCTTCTGGTCGGACATGTTCGATCCGCACCACAACGCCGTGAAGGATTTTTACCTGGTCAACGGCGATCTGGCCGGCTCGTGGGAAGGGCCGCCGCGCGACGCGATCATCGTCAACTGGAACTCCGGCAAGCCGCGCGAGAGCCTGCCGTTTTTTGCCGGCCGCAGGCACCATCAGGTGCTGGCCGGCTATTACGACGGCCGGGCCGATTCCATTCGCGGCTGGCTGGAAGCCGGCAAGGGCTTGCCGGGCATCGACGGCGCGATGTACACCACCTGGCAACATAACTTCGACCGGCTTGAAGCGTTTGCGGAATATGCGTGGGGAGACAAATCCGCGGAGGCGAACAAGTAAATGACGATACAAACGAAACTGACGAGCCGGGCGACGACGCGGAGTTCTGGTTGGCGTGCAGCCAAAGTTCGCTGGATCGCATTTGGGACAACCCCAACGACGACGTCTATGCCGAGTTGCTAAAGGAATCCGAAGTGCCATGAACGTCCTAGTCCAGAGCGGTCGGTTGCTCCCGGCGACGGTGCTGGCCCTCGCCTGCGTCGCCGATGGCCCTCGCGGCACCGCCGCTGAACGAAGTTCAGCCAGCGCGAACCGCGCGGCTGAGCAGTCGGATGCCTGGCCCGTGTTCCGCGGCAATGCGGCCTGCACCGGCGTTGCGCACGGCACGTTGCCTGAAAAGCCGGCCGTCGTCTGGAAAAAGACCTTCAAGGACGGCGGTTTCGACGCCACGGCGGCAATTGTCGAGGGCGTGGTCTACGTCGGCAGCTTCGACGGCAATCTCTACGCCCTCGATCTGGCCAACGGCGACGAGAAGTGGAAGTTCCACACCGAGCTCGGCTTCAAAGCCGCCCCGGCCGTCCGCGATGGGATGCTGTTCATTGGCGACGTGGACGGAAAGTTCTATGCCATTGACGTTCGCGACGGCAAAGAGAAATGGAGCGTCACCACCGGCGCCGAGATCAACACCGGGGCGAACTTCTATCGCGACAAGGTGCTGTGTACCTCGCAAGACGGCAGCCTCTATTGCCTCACGCCCGGCGACGGCACGCTGGCCTGGAAATACAGCATCGACAACATGCTGCAGTGCAGCCCGACGGTGGTCGAGAACCGCGGCTTTTTGGCCGGCTGCGACGGCAAGCTGCACATCGTCGATCTCGACGAGGGCCAGGCGGTGTCGACCGTCGACATCGGCGACCCGACCTTGAGCACGCCCGCCGCGGCCGGCGATCTGGTCTACTTCGGGACGCAAGGCGGGCGTTTTCTGGCCATCGATTGGCGACAGGCGAAGACAGCCTGGAAATACGAGCCCAAGCGCTCGCAACCGCTCTTGTCGTCGGCGGCGTTGTCGGACGGACTGGCCGTGTTTGGTGGCAAGGACCGCAGCGTCCATGCGCTCGACATCAAGGACGGCAGCGAAACGTGGGCCTTCCGCACGCACGCGGCCATCGATTCGTCGCCGGTCGTCGTGGGCGGCCGGGTGTACGTGGGCGGCGGCGACGGGCGGCTTTACGCCCTGGACTTGAAGACCGGCGAAAAGGCCTGGGAATATGAAGCGGGCGGTCACTTTCCCGCCTCGCCCGCCGTGGCCCACGGCCGGCTCGTGATTGGCAACGACGCCGGAGATTTGTACTGCTTCGGCGAGAAATAGATGCCGTCGCGATCTCGTATCCATCCTCCAGTCGAAGGCGCGGCGATTCCTGGCGAAGCACCCTGGATAAAATGGACCGCAGCAGCCGCGACTTCCTTTGGCGCCGCGCCACGGATGCTTGCGAGTATTGTCGCATGCCGCAGAGGGCCACTCCGCTCATTGCGTTCCACGTCGAGCACATCATCGCGAGACAGCACGGCTTCCGCAGGCCCCACCGATCACCATTTCCGACGCCCTCGCCTCTGCCAGAAGATCGACCGCCTCGTCGCCGCCGGCTTCGTGCCCTCTCGCAACGACCGCAAGATCGTCCTCTACGGGCAGCTCCCCACGACGCTTGCCGCCGCCCGCTACGCCGTACCGAATCAATGCGCCTGATACGGCCGATCCAACTGTCGCAGCACGGTGGCGAGCTGCCGATAGATGTCGGCGGTCTCCGGGTTCTGCTCGGGCATGCGTCCCAGCCGGGCCGCCGCCTGAGCCAGCCGCACCAGCGTGTCGGGCACGGCCGACTCGGGAATCCCGCCCACTCGCGCCCCTCGATAATTCGTCAGCAGGCACTGAATCGCCTTGGGCATCCGCTTTTCGTCGACGCTGCCGTCGGCATGAAGATACGGCAACTTCCACGTGCTCGGTTTGCTCGCGTCGCGCACATAGGCGAAACACGTCGCCGGCAAATGATACTTGGGATGCAATAGCGGGCCCGCGCAGTCAGTTGACGGCACAATGGTTTCACCGTCGCCCGCGTGCTCAAACTCGGGCATCGTCGCCCGCAACTCGACGGCCGGGCGATAAATGCCGTCGCGGCTGAGCCACCAAAGGTGCGACGGAAACGTCGCCTCCTGCAACGAAACATAGAGCCGGTCACGTAGCCCGCCCGCCTCGACGTCAGCCGCGAAGAGCATGATCCCATCGCTGATGGCGACGGTGGTCACGCGTTGCTCGCCGGCATAGCGGCGGGCCTGCTCGAGCGCCTCGACCACAGCCTGGCGGTTCCAGGCGAGCGCTCCCGGTCGCTTGGCCTCGATCACAAACCGCTTGATGCCGCTCTGCGTAACCACCAGATCGGCATAATCGAGCTGATTGTTAAGATCGCCGAGGGTCCAATCGAGCACCTCGGTGAGCAGGTCTTCCAGAATGCTCTCGGCGACCTTTTCGGCCACTCGCCCCTGCCGTTGCCACTGCGTCAGCCGCTCTTGCCGCTTGGCAATGAAGGTAGGCCAGCGCTCTTCGGCTCTTGCCAGCAGCTTCTGATAGGCGGCCAGCGACTGAAACTCATTCGACGACATACCGGCCCTCCAGCGACCTTCTCGCGTCAAAATCGGGCAGCGCAACGGCCGTTAATGATAGCACACCGCCGGCCGCGGCTGAATCCGCCCCGAAAAGGCCGGCCGTTAGCGACTGGCGAACCGGTCCAAAACATGCGGCACTCTTCGCCGGAGCAACCATGACCGCTGTTGTCGTCTTCAAAGCCTGCGTCGAAGCCATGCGCAAGGGCGCGCTGATCGAGCGCGTGAGCGCTACGGATAAGGAATTTCATTTTCAGAACTGGTTCAAGGAGCGGCTGCAAAAGACCCGCCTCAACTTCGAGTTCGGCGGCCGCAACAGCTATCCCGACTTTCGCATGGTCAAATCGACCGACGGCTTCGAGATCAAGGGCCTTGCCTATCCCGGCCGCGACGCCTCGTTCGACAGCAACAGCCAGGTGCCGTCGGGCTACCACAACGGCCGCACCGTCTACTACGTCTTCGGCCGCTACCCAAAGAAGCCCGATGGCAACAGCTACCCCGTGCTCGATCTCGTGCTGTGCCACGGCGACTTTCTCAATGCCGACCACGAATACCGCCACGAGAACAAGAGCGTTAAAGGCTTCGGTTCTTACGGCGACCTGCTGATTCGCGACCGCAAGATGTACGTCGTGCCGACGCCATTCCGACTGGTCGATGGCCTGGCGCACCGTCAAACGCTCATCCTGCCCAAAGACGACTTGCCCGGCGGCGAGTTCGTGCAGGTCGGCGAGTTGGTCCGCGTCGAAGCGGCGCAACTGGTCGTCGGCTATAGCTTCGATCTGCAAACCAACGATCTCGTGCCGAGAACGATCGCCAATCCGGGCGCGGGCCGCGAACACGCCTTTAGCGCCTGGCGACTGAAGGGCTCTTCCGATGAACCTGCTATAATGCGGCGCGAAACGACGCAGCCCGCCGATATGGAAACGCACGCCCCAGAAGACGCGTAAGCTATGGCGCTCATCGAGCACGACGACTTCCCCTTCGAGTTTCTCTCATCGCTGGCTGAGCGCGAAAGCTGGCGGAAGGAAATCCATCGGCCGATCTACCACGTTCACAAGTGGTGGGCCAAGCGGCTCGGCTCGGTCTTTCGCGGCATCTTGCTCGGCTGCCTGCTCGGCGACGATCGCGATTTGACCGCCGAGTTTCATCGCACGCACAATTTCGTCGGACGGATGGTGTTCGATCCCTTCATGGGTTCAGGCACAACCATCGGCGAGGCCCACAAGCTGGGCCTGACCGCGCTGGGCCGAGACATCAATCCGGTGGCCGTCGAGGCGGTGCGCACGGCCCTCGGTCCGCTCGACCGCAAACGCCTGATAGCGACCTTCGAAGAGCTTTCCGAAGGCGTCGGCGCGGAGATCCGCGGCCTCTATCGTTCGGTCGAGGCCCGCGGCGACGAGTGCGACGTGCTCTACCATTTTTGGGTGATGCAGGCGACTTGCCCCGGCTGCCGGGGCACGATCGACCTGTTTCCGTCGCTTGTTGTGGCCCGCAACGCCTATCCCAGCCGCAAGCCGGAAGTGCAGGTCGTTTGCCCGGCCTGCGGCGACATTGCCCCCGGCATGCACGGCGCGCAGTCGGCCGTTTGCCGCGCGTGCGGCCACGAGTTCGATCCCACGGTTGGCCCTGCGCGATGCGCGAAGGCGTTCTGCCGCGCATGCGACCAATCGTTTTCGATTGTTGAGAGCATGGCGGCTACTGGCCGGCGGCCCGACTTTCGGCTCTACGGCAAGCTGGTTCTCACCCATGGCGGGCAAAAGGAATATTTGCCCGCAACGTCTCGCGACCTGGCCGATTACGCCGCCTGCTCGGCGCAGCTTGCCGCCGAAGTCGCGTCGGGCAAAATCGCGCTTCCCTCGCTGGCGCTCGAACACGGCTACAATACGCGGCAGGCGATGAACTACGGCTTCCGCACCTGGCGCGACTTCTTCAACGACCGCCAGCTCTTGGCCCTGGGCCGGCTGCATCGCGTGATCCGCTCGCTGGCCGACGAACCGCAGCGGGGGGCGCTCTCGACCTTGTTTTCAGGCGTGCTGGAGTTCAACAACCTCTTCGCCTCCTACAAAGGCGAGGGGACGGGCGCGGTGCGGCACATGTTCTCGCACCACATTCTCAAGCCCGAACGCATGCCGATCGAGGCCAACATCTGGGGCACGCCCAAGAGTTCCGGTTCGTTCTCGAACCTTTTTCGCAGCCGCCTGCTTCGCGCCATCGACTACCGACGCGATCCCACCGAGCTCACCCTCGACGGCGCCACCCGCCGCGTTTGCTCGCCGCCCTTCTCCGAAACCATCGAGCCCGCCTGGCCATCGTCGTCCCTCTCCCTCCGGGGGAGGTTAGGTGAGGGCGGTGAGGGAAGTGAAGGAATAAATGGCCGCCTCCTCGACCGCGGCATCTATCTCTCCTGCGGCACCTCGAGCGACACGGGCCTGCCCGACGGCAGCATCGACCTGGTTATCACCGACCCGCCCTTTTTCGACAATGTCCACTACTCCGAGCTGGCCGATTTCTTTTATGCCTGGCAGCAACTCGACGGCGACGCCAACGAGCCGACCAGCACGCGCAGCACCGATGAAGTGCAAGACACGCGCGCCGAGCAATTCGCCGCCAAGCTGGCCGCCGTCTTCCGTGAGTGCCACCGCATCTTGCGCGACGACGGGCTGCTCGTGTTCACCTATCATCATTCCCGCGACGACGGCTGGCAGTCGTTGGCCGAGGCGATTCTGGGGGCGGGCTTCACCGTGATCAATTCTCAGCCCGTGAAATCCGAAATGGCAGTCGCCACGCCCAAATCGGCGGCCAAAGAGCCGATCGCCTTCGACATCATCCTCGTCTGCCGCAAGCGGCCTACTAGTAACCCAACGCGTCAGCGAGTAGCCATCGACTCCAACCTGAAGCGCCAGCGAGGCGCGCCTACTAACCCGACGCGTGAGCGAGGCAGCGCCGATTCCATAATCTCGCCTCCGGCCATTTCCGACGCCCTCGCCTCTGCGCGCACGAAGATCGACCGCTTGCTCTCCGCCGGTTTCGCCCTATCCCGTAACGACCGCAAGATCATCCTCTATGGGCAACTCCTTACCACGCTTGCCGCCGCCCACGATGCAACGAGTTTCGCCCAGCTCGTCGATGCCGAACTTGCGATTGAAGAGCGTCGTCCGACAGCGGCCTCGAATCAGCCCGGGCAGCAAATGCTTTTCGAGCGAGTCTAACGACCGCCGTACAGTAGGCATCACGCTCCGTCGTGATGTCGGCCGCCACGGTCCGAGCTCGCCTCGGTCGGGCAATGATTGAAAGCCAGAAGCCGACGCGGCAAATGCCCCTTCCCGCGCTAAGTGCAAAACATCGGGGGAGCCACTTCCGCTGTACGCGCGATTACCTTACCATGAATGCCGAAGCACGTGGATTCACGCGACCGATTGGCGGCAACAGCCGCCCAAGTGCAGATGGCCGCTAGCCTGACGAAAATCGCCGCCGAGCAACAATGGCAATTCGATGCTACGACGCTGCCGCGCGCCAGGAAAGAACGCGGGCATTTCGGCACGGCCCCGCCCATCGCCGATTTCATGGCAGGCATGTTTTCGCGAATTCCCAGCGGAAGCGTTCGCATCCTTGATCCCGGTGCCGGGGTGGGCACCCTTTCAGCCGCTCTTTGCCAACGGATTTTGCAGCAGCGAACCCGCCGCGAGCTTTATTTCGAGCTGTGGGAAAACGATCGGCAGCTTGAGCGGCGCCTGCGCAGCACCATGCAAGCCTGCCGCACAGCGCTCGAAGACGCGGGGCATGAAATGGATTTCATGCTACAAACCGATGATTTCGTGTTGGAGCATGCGCAGCCGTCGCTCTTCCGGCCGGCCCCGACCGAGCTTTTTAACTTGGTCATCATGAATCCGCCCTATTTCAAAGTTCGCAAGGATGCAGCGAGCGCACGGGCAATGGAACACGTCGTCCATGGGCAACCGAACATGTATGCGTTCTTCATGGCCGTGGCCGCCGACTTGCTTGCGCCCGGAGGCGAACTGGTCGCAATCACTCCGCGAAGCTACTTCAACGGCCCGTACTTCAAGCGGTTCCGCAAATGGTTCTTCGATCGAATGGCGGTGCGGCAAATCCACCTCTTTGAGTCACGCGCCGCTGCTTTCCGCGAGGACGAGGTCTTGCAGGAAAACGTTATTCTCATGGCCGAAAAGGACGGCGAGCCGCAAGACGTTTTGCTGACTTCCAGCCACGGGCGCACCTTCGACTCGGTCGATCGGCAAGTGCTGCCTTACCGAAAGGTTGTTGAGGGCGGTTCCGGCGATCATCTTATTCGCGTCGCGACCAGCGATCTTGAGCGAAAAATCGTCGAGGCGGTGGACCGCCTCCCGCATCGTTTCCGGGACTTGCCTTTTCGCATCTCGACGGGCCCGGTTGTAACCTTCCGCGCGACGGAGTTCCTTTGTCTCGAGCGATCGGAAGACACGGCGCCGCTTTTGTGGATGCACAACGTTCGACCGTTCGCCACGCACTATCGCCCGAAAAACGGCAAGCCGATGCACATCCGCGCCAATGAGGAATCGAAGCGGCTGTTGCTGCCGGCGAGGCGTTACGTCCTTCTGAAGCGGTTTACAGCCAAGGAGGAGCGCCGCCGCCTGGTGGCCGGCATCGTCGAACCCAAAGATTCCTATTCACCGCTGCTGGGGCTGGAGAACCATCTCAACTACATCTATGGCACGGCCGGCGAGCTATCTGGCGACGATGCTTTCGGCCTGGCGGCGCTGCTTAACTCCATGCTCATCGACCGCTATTTTCGAGCGATCAGCGGCAACACTCAGGTGAACGCCGCGGAGATCCGTGCAATGCCGCTGCCCGACCAGGAGGCCATCTGGGAGATCGGCAACGCCGTGGGGCGCTTAGACGACCCCACGCCGCCGGCGGTGGAAAGAATCGTTGGAAACGCGCTGGGCCTTCCTCAGAAGCTCGTCGATGCTCTCTGCGAGGCGGCGACGTGAGCAAGCGCGACGACGCCAAGGAAATCTTAAAGAGCCTTGGACTGCCGAAGCAGCAACAGAACGAGCGGTCGTGTTTGACTCTGTTGGCGCTGGCCGGCCTGGCTGAAGAAACGCCCTGGTCGAAAGCGAAGCGGCCGTTGCTGCGCATCTGGGACATTATGGGCTGGATGAAGGAAAAATACGGCAAGGAATACGCAGCCAACAGCCGCGAGACGGTCCGCCGCCAGACGGTCCATCAATTCGAGCAAGCGCGGCTGATCGACAAAAACCCTGACGATCCGACCCGCCCGACAAATAGCGGCGAGACGCGATACCAGCTTACGAACGATGCCGCTGAGGTTCTTCGCGCGTTCGAGCGAGCCGATTTCACGAAGAAGTGTGAGAAGTTCCTTGGGCGTCACGGAAGCCTGACCAAGGCATACGAGCGGGCACGCAAACTTCACAAGGTTGCTGTGACGCTCCCCGACGGGTCGAAGGTAGAGCTTTCGCCGGGCCTGCACAACGAGCTGCAGCGGCTGATTGTCGAGGAATTCGCCCCGCGTTTCGCGCCGGGATCGCTGGTCGTCTGCTTGGGCGACACCGCCAAGAAACGGCTTTGCGTCGCCACCGAGATGCTGACGGCCCTGGATGTCCCGGAGATGAACCACGACAAGCTGCCCGACGTCGTGCTCTACGACCGCCGTCGCAACTGGCTCTTCCTGATTGAAGCCGTCACGACGCATGGACCCGTCTCGCCAAAACGACACGCAGAGCTTGAAGCGGCATTGAGAGCCTCAAAACCTGGCCGCGTATACGTGACGGCGTTCATGGACATGAAGAGTTTTTCGAAATACTCCTCGCAAATCGCGTTTGAGTCGGATGTCTGGATCGCCAGCCTTCCGGATCACATGATCCACTACAACGGCGCAAGGTTCCTCGGGCCGTATCCGCCCCGCGACGAGGCACGATGACGGAGGCGATCAATTCCAACGCCGTGAAATCCGAAATGTCGGTCGCCACGCCAAAATCGGCGGCCCCCGACCAACAGACTTGCACCGATCGCGACATCATCCTCGTCCGCCGCAAGCAGGCCCTTCGTCGACGCCGACGCGACCGCCAGCGCGGCGCCACCCCGAGCAAACCGAAGCCTCAGTTTTGGTGTTGCGATTTTGGCACCCGGCCGCGTAGCGGCCACAGAGTTTAGCCGTGGGCGCGAGCCCACGGACCGCGTTGCAATCCATCGGCGGAGCCGCGTAGCGGCGGCAGAAGGCGTCTGCGAACCTCTGTCGCCGCTACGCGGCTTTGCGGGCGATCGCCAAATCTAACCGTGGATTTGCATCCACGGCTAAATTCCCGCGCCGCTAAGCGAGTGGCCTCTCGCCCCGGTCCCGGCGCGCCGGGACCTCCGTCGAAGGACCGCGCGCCTCTGGCGTTCAATCACACGGCGATGATGAAAGGAGCTGCGTGCTGCCTCCCATTTTCCGGCCTTCCATTTTCCGGCCCCGCTGGGATGACGCAACGCCTTGCGGCTGCTACAATGGCCGTTTTTCATGGGAGGCCTGGAATGGACACGCTGACGGTCGAGCAGCGCTCGACGGTGATGAGCCGGGTCCGCTCGAAGCACACTCGACCCGAGATCGAAGTGCGAAGGTTGCTCCATCGGCTCGGCTTTCGCTTCCGCCTGCACCGACGCGACCTGCCGGGCAATCCCGATATTGTCCTTCCGCGGTTCCGGACGGTCGTGTTTGTCCATGGGTGTTTCTGGCACCGCCACGCCCATTGCCGCAAGACGACCGTGCCGGCGTCGAACGCCGACTTTTGGGCCGGCAAATTCTTGGCGAACAAGCGACGCGACCGAAGGGTCAAGAACGAGTTGCGTAGAAAGGGATGGCGCGTGATTGTTGTGTGGGAGTGCGAGGTCCAGGCCCCGATTCGGCTATCGAACCATCTCGATCAACTTGTGCGCGCCAGCGGCGATCCATGAAAACCGTCGAGCTATTCTCCGGGATTGGTGGTTTCCGCGTCGCCGCGGATGCGCGCCGCATCGCGACGGTTTGGGCGAACGACATTTGCGCCAAGGCTTGTTCCGTCTATCGCCACCGGTTCGGCGCCGACGTTCTCCACGAGGGGAACATCGCCCAATTCGCACGTGCCATTCCGCCCCACGATTTGTTGACGGGCGGCTTTCCCTGCCAGCCGTTCAGCAGTGCCGGGAAAAAAAGGGGAATCAACGACTCCCGCGGCACTCTGTTCCAATTCATCGTGGACATTCTTCACGAGCACCATCCGAAGTTCTTCATTCTGGAAAACGTCAAGCGCCTTCTCACGATGGAGAGTGGCCTGCACTTCGCGACAATCCTCTCCTCGCTCGCGGAACTCGACTACACGATCGAATGGCGGCTGCTGAATGCCATGCACCTCGGCCTGCCGCAGAATCGGCAACGCGTTTTCATCGTGGGAGTCGCGGGACGCGAATTCGAACTAGGCGATCGACGATCGGTCGTCTCGACGAGATTGGCCGGCGCTCACGACCTGGCCGCCCTTCGCGGCCACGACCTCGAAGACCTGGCCGATCCGAGCTGCTGGCAACCCATCGAACAGCACGGCCGGTGTTTCTCGAACTGGGGGGTTGCGGCGGATGGGCGCTTCTTTGCCAGAGACCTTCCGCAGTTCTCCGAATCGACCCCCTTCGTCCCCGTCAGCAGCGTGCTGGAGCAAGACGTCTCCAGCGAATTCGATTTCACCGAGACCACCTTGCGGTGGATCGGAAAAAACACGCCCGTCAATCGGCTGGTTCAAGGAGTGGAGATCCTCAGCAATCAGGCCGGCGGCGCCCGTATGGGCTACACCATCTTCGGCGTCAACGGCGTGGCTCCCACCCTCACCTCCACCGCCAGCCGTCACTATGAACGCTATCAGGTCGGCGACCGCTACCGCCGCTTGACGAACGTCGAATACGCGCGAATCCAAGGCTTCGCGGACTCTCATTGTTCGACGGTGTCGGTGTACGACCAGTATGCGCTGATCGGCAACGCCGTCCCGCCGCCGATGGCCGGCTGGGTGATGGACCGACTCACCGCTGCGATCAGCAGGAAATCCCTTCCGCGGTCCCGACGTCAGAAGGCACTTTTTTGAGCGCGCCGACGAAAGAAAACCTGCGAAGCAAGCTCGCCGAGAACCTCGACGAAACCATGAAGGTCGTGAACCGCGCACTTCGGTCCAAGGGCCTCGCCAAGCTGAGGCCGGTGCTCCAGCGCATCGGCCGCGGACGGCAGCTTCCCCATTGGTTCGACGGCCTCATGAAGGATGGGGTTCTTCCGAACGCCGATGGCAAGACGATCGGCAGCATCGTCGAAATGCTGCTGCTCGCCGCCATCGAGACACACACGTTCGCGGGCATGAGGATTCCTCCGCTGAAGATCAATCCGGCACGCGGTGTCGACTTCCCCGACCTCGGGCTCGGCGTCAAGTCGCCCTCGAAAAACTTCTGTACCAGCGAACCGTACTTCTCCGCCTACGAGCGCCTTCTCGGCAGCAGCCACGACATCCTCGTGTTGATCACGGACTACCAGGACGCCAAAAGGGTCCAACCGCTTCGCTTGCAGATCATCCACTGGCGGTATCTCAGGGCTACGCAGATTGCCGACCAGGGTCTTTGCAAGATCGCGAAGAAGCACCGTGGTCGGCTCGTCGCGGAGGACGAGGGGCGCGCTCAGCGGTTTTTCCGTTTCCTGGCCTACATCAACCAAAGCGACTGGCGCGCGGCCCGGCTTCTCAGAATGGTCGACGACCTGAAGGACGACGTGTTGCTCCAACGCCGCATGGAAACTGCCAAGAAAGAGTTCGCCAAAACCAACGGAGAGCGGATGAAAAAAGGGAGAGTTCCGCTGCCCGACTCGGAGCTGGACGCGCTTCAGAACATCGCCCACGTGCGGCCTCTCTACCTGGGCGTGCTCGACGCGGCCGAGAACTGGCTGGCCGAGGTTTGCAGGGAGACGGCGCGCGCTCCGAGCGACGCCGAGTGGAAAGCGATTTTGGCGAGTCCTCTCGAAGGCGCCATCGGCGTCAGTCTCGCCTTGCAGTGGCGATACAACTTCGGGCGGCTGTTCGACGTTGAGGCTGTGGAAGAATGCGCCGACGAATAAGCGACCCTGGCTTTCAATCACCGCCCCACCGGCACGAGGCCGGATGGTGGCGCGTCATTCCCGCGACGCGGCTTTGCGGGCGGTCGCCGAATCTAACCCGCGATTGCACCCACGGCTAAACTCCCGCGCCGCTAAGCAAGTGGCGTTTCGCGACGATCCTGGCGCGCCGGGATTTCCGTCGAAGGGCCGCGCGTCTCTGCCATTCAATCACACGGCGATTATGAAACGAGCGGCTTCGCATTTTCCTGCCCCTGGAGCCCGTGCCGCCCTTCAGAATCGCTGCTGGATGTAAAGGTGAACTTGGCTCGGCAAAAGTTCTGTCGTCGCCGCCCCCGTTCGCGCAAAAAACTGCTCTGTGTTGCCTTCCTTGACATACACAGGGATGTTTGATGGCTTGCACCGGACGACCAGCACACGCTTTCCGTCCACCGACTCAAAGCGAGGTTCGATGTGGAGCATGTGCTGCGCTCCTAGCCGGTCTTTGACGAGATTGACAAAGTGCAAGTTCATCTTGTCCTCGTTTGGGAAACGGTCCCTCTCTACGCCGAGGATTTCGCCGCCATCGCTAACCCCAACCACCAGATGACCACCCTGCGAGTTCAGGAAGGCCGCTATCGTCTTGAGGCACGAGTGTTCAATCTTCTTGTCGGGCTGGTCGGTGTGCAGATTCACCCGGAGAGTTGACTTGAATTCGACACGAGTGGTTTCACCGGCAGCAAGAATTTCCGCGACCGGAACGTCGTTGCCGGGGACTTGCGGTGGCTGTCCCGTGGTTATGTGGTGGTATGCGTCTCGAATAAGCTTTGCCATGAGGTTCCGCCGAGCATCCAAGAACGTTCGGTATTCCATCGTATGCCAGTTGACGGGCAGAGCGTGCCAGTGGCACATCTGAGCCAAGTCATGGTCGGCAAACCTCTCGGCATAGAGAGGCCAGTATTGAGCCGGTTCATCCCCCGAGATCGCAATGTTATCGTCCCATTCGACCAAGGCGTAGTTGGCGATCTGGTTTGTATCCCGAGTGCTTGTGATCGCCAGACCTTTGAGGTACTTCTTGGAGAACAGGTGGTGCCGCTCGACGGCTGATTTCTTTGCCTTGTGGGCCGGATCGAGCAAATCGACGACCCTCTTGTTGGAGAACAGGGCTCGGGCATGAAGTAGGTTTTGCGCGGCATGGTAGGCATGTAGGTAAGGGTTGGTCGCCGAAGACGTTTCCATCCGGTTGCGAAGACCGATATTCCAAAAGTCGTCGGTGAACTCGCTCTCGATTGTCTTATCGATCCAACCGACGAACTGTTCAGCGGTTGTGAGGTCTCGAATAAATGCCAGATCTCGTTCCATGACCGTTTCTGGCGAGCCAGTGTATCGGCCCGTCACCGCCGTCATAAAGAACCAGCGGGCAACGCAATTCGACAGGGTGAAACCGTCCACGCTGAAATCCTTTTTGCCGATCAGGTAGAAGACGTAGGCATAAATGAGAGCCAACTGAGAGCTAATCATGTGTGCTCCCCGATACCCGGCCAAATGCAGGGTTTTCAAGAAATCGTGCCAATTCTGAAGGTCAAGAACGTCGGTCTGGGCAGACTTGAGGATAGCGAACTGCTCGATTCGTCGTTGCTCGCTGTACTCCTCGGTTTCCAGGTCTTTGCCCCGGAGCAATGAATAGACGTACTTCAGCCTGGCGCGGCGGAACCCGTACCCGATTTCGACCCGCAGAAGTTGATCAGCGTCGGCCTCGATAAAATAATTGAAGGGGCTCGGCTTTGCTTTTGACGGTGTACGCGCCTTCCGACAGAACTCTTCCAGTTCGGCACGGCCCTCTTCCCAAAACACGGACATCAGGGTCAGGATGAAGTCCGATTGATTGAGTGGAGTCTGCTTGCTGTTGATGCGAACGAAGACTTCCGCCACCTTCTCTTCATCAATGTTTGACGAAAGTTCAAGTGCGGTGAACGGATAGCCGAGCAGGTTTTGCACGCGCTGGAGGGCCGTTTGTACCTTTTTGATCTCGGCTGCTTCGAGGGTCTTCCCGGCTGCCTCTCGATGCTTCCGCAGGTTCTCGACGTAGGTGCCCACGATCTGAAACAGGTCCGCGTCCTTGGCCCAGAGCACCGAGATGTTGGGGATGTATTCGGGGTTTCGCCTAATGGCTGCGTCGGCAACCTCAAAGGTTTCGTCCGTCGGTCGGAAGGAAATTTCGATTCGTTCGGACTGGTAGTCCTCTCGGATGACGGGAATGCCCTTCACTACAGCAAAGAGCGAGGTAAGGCGCTGCTGGCCGTCTACGATGAGCAATCCGGCAACCTTTTGCTTGCGGTCAGTGCCGATGTGCTTCTGATTCTCATCAAGTGCGTTCTGCCAGAAGAGGAAGTAGCCAACGGGATAGCCTCGGTAGATTGAATCGAAGAGGTCTCGAACCTTCGTGTTCTTCCACACGAAGGGACGCTGAATGTCAGGAAGCCCAATGGTGCCCATCTCGATGTCATCAAGAAGTTTAGTCAAAGAATAGTCCACCTTCTTGAAAAGCGTTTCGCTCATTGCAGCCTCGACTTCCTCGCGTGTAAACCGACCTCGCCGAACAGGATGAAATCGCCTTTCTGATATTCGGGCAGATCGCGCAATGTGCCGGCCGCCTGAAGCATCAGGATTGCCAGGGGCAGGTCGAGCCAACTGCCGTCTTTGGGCAGGTCGGCCGGCGCGAGATTCACCAGCACAGTTACTTCGCCCTCGGCGAGATCAAGCTTCGCCAGCGCTCCGGCGATGCGGTCGAGCGATTCGCGGACCCCTTCGCGGGCCATGCCGGAGATTTTGGTAACGTGCGTCAGCGGAAGCGGACCACGCAGGACTTCCATGGCGCGGGCCTGCATTTCGACGACATAGCCGTCGAGGCCGAAAAGAATCGCCCCGTTGAGCGTGTGATCGCGAGTGAGAAGCTCGTTCAGCTCCCGCTGAGCGGCCGGCGTTCGTTTGGCTGCCACTCGTATACCCTCACCACCTTGATGACGGCCAAGAGCTTACCGCGCCGGCGGGGCGGGGGCAAGTAGGGGTGGTGGTTGGTCAGTGGAATGATAGGCGGCGCAAGGCGAAGAGTTGCCGTTGGTTCGGGGTCGGCCCAGAATTCGAAAACTGCCGGCGGCATCGATTCGTCGGGAAGCTGGTCCTCAAACGGCGGCATTTCATCCCAGCGGCCGCCTTCGATCAACCGCTCGACACTTTGGCATATTCGCCGGCGATCTTTCGGCGCTCGTCGTCGCGACGCGCGCTGCGGAAGTGGATGGCAAGCTGGAAGAGACGCTCCTCGTCGGTCGGAACGATAGGCGATGTTGGGCGCATAAATCAAACCTCCTAGACGCACTGCCCGAACCGCCGGCGGGAATAGAGGCTTATTCCCCGGAGGACGAGAAACGCATCTAAGCTGCCGGTGGGGTCCCCTTCAAGCCTCCCTGCGCTCCGGCGGCAGGGCGTCGCAGCCGACGGCGGAATAGGACATGTTCAAAAAACACGGACGCAAGGCGGCAATTTGCCGCTTCGTGAGCGGATGCATTCTCAGGCGCGTACGCCCGTAAGACAGGTCGACCTGGTTCAACTGGCCCAGGCCGCCGCCGTAGCGGACTTCCTTGATCGACAGGTATGCCGGGCATTTCGCCGCCCGACCGCGGCGCGGCGGACACCACGCAACCGTCACTGCGGTAAAACGCCGGTGAGTGAAGGGACTAACCTCCGGCAGGCCGAGCAGATCGTCGAGGGAGTCGCCCTCGATCGCCTCCAGGAGCGGCTGCCAGGCGCCCTCAGGCAAAAGCTGGGCGTCGCGCCGCATCCATTCGCGGCAGTGGGTGCAATACGGACGACTGGCCGACGCCACCGCGGCCGCAATGGTAAAGAGCAGAACGGTGCTCAACTCCAGGGCGCTGTTGAACCAGTTCAGCCCCGGCGTGGCCTTTGGCGCATTGCGCGCCCCGAATCGTGCTGGATTGCCGCCTTCGTGAATCTCGATGCTTTTTCGCCAGGCGATATGTCCCGGTAACAGATCGAGCCGGTAGGCGATGGCCCCGCCACGGCGCTCGACCATGTCGAAATAGTACTGCCCCCAATACATGACGTTCGCGGCCAGGACGGCGATAACGGCCGCCATCCAACGGCTGCGGCAATGTCCGACCTGCACGCTCCAAAAGAGCATGGCCGAGAGGACCATCGCCGCGATGGCCGGCACCCAAATCACAAAATAAAGGCCCTTGCGGAAAAGAAGGTGGAGCACCAGCGCCAGCGCTCCGGCCGCGACGAGCGCCACGACGGTCGACCAGAGAAACTGCCACCACTTGACGGCGCCCGGATCGTATTCGAGTTGCTTCGGTGCCGCGTAAGGGTTTTCCATGGGCCGCGAAGTTGTCAGCGTGCGAGAAGTAACGTCCACGACCCTATCACTCCGGCCACGATGACGCCGTTCACCAATGTGCCGAACAGCCCAAGGAAAGCCGACCAGATAGCACGACGCCTCAAGCTTCCGACCATGCCGACAATTCCCAGGAAAAGCGCGGCGACGATCGTAAGCAGGGAGACGACGGCGAATGCTTTCGTGCCCGGATGGTTGGCACCGGCCGAGGCGCGCAGGAAAAGATTCGTGGCCGTGAGCAGCACCGGGGCGTAGAGCGAAAAACGGACAGCCTGCAGAGCGAACGGCGTTCGATCACCTCGCTGTTCCACCGTTGCGGGCAGGCCGCCGGCCACCGCCGCTACTGGCGGCGCGAACGGGTTCTCATCCGAGTCCGGTTGTCGGAATTCGCCCATGCGGAGTTTGCTCCTTCACTACCTTGACGATGCCTCCGAGACTACCGCGCGGGCGGGGCGGCGGCAAGGAGGGGCTCGGGCAGGTAGACGGTAGGCGGTAGACGGGGAAGCAGAAACGACGCAATGAGGGAGGCCGAATGACGAAATGACGGGCTAACCGTCTTCGGCGCCGGCGGCAACGCCGCAGATTCGCATGCGAAATGCGAGGGCGTCGTAAAGCTCGTCGTAGGTCATGCAGCCGACATGGATTGAATCCAAGCAAATGAGTCTACCAGAACCGGGCAATCAACCATAATGGTTCGCCACAGTCGCCAACCGCTCGACACGGCGATACGTCGCTGCCGTTCAGCCCGCGTCAGAGCATGCGCCACCTCGACGTAGAAGATGTTCGGCGCCACGAGATCATGAACTCTATTTTGGAAATCGGTGCGCAACTGCATCGCCTTCGCCGAATCGGGTTCCGGCAAGACCCATTTCAGCGCCACGGAGGAATCGAGAACGTATTTCATTCCTCGTCGCGGATTTCACGGATGAGGTCCACCGCGATTTCGATTGTGCCGTGCTGCTGGCGGATTTCTTCGGTAACCCGGTCACACTCGGCCCGAATGCGTTGATAGACGTCCGGCTCAAGCGGCTTGCCGTGCAATACCCGCTCCATAAGGGCCTCCATATCTGCGTCGAGGACCGACTTCGCTTCAGTGCTCATAATGCAATTGTTGATCGCCGCAACGCCAACGTCAACGTCGTTTTTGAGGCGAGGGTCAAGCAAATCCGGGCGCACGACGTTGAACGGCCGGCCGGTTTTCCTTAGCCGAGCCGAAATCGGTTTGCATCGCAATTTGAAGCGGCGCCGGCACGAACTGTTGGCGGCCCAATCGCCTCAACCACTTGCTCGTCGCCCGCGGCCAAAACCCGCGACGCCTTGGCCGCGGAGCTTTCCGACACATTCAGCAGTCTCGCCGCCTGAGCCATTCGACCGCTCTGGTCGGTGTAAATTTACACCGACCGGAAAAATACGGCATTTTTGCGTATCGGCTACCCCTTTGGCAGGGTTTCCGTCGGGTTTGCCGAATTGCCGGAGCCGTTGGCGTTCGGCCGCCTCTTCTTGGAACCTTTCCTTGGCCCGTGCGCCGATCACGGCCCGCTGGCTTTCGTCGAGCTGCCGGCGGTGCAGGTTGCGCGAAAGCACGAAGGCCAGCGGTGATCCCTGCCCGTCCCACTCCACAAACCGCGGCTCGACGCCGGCCAGCTTGCAGGCCTGTAGGTGGTTGCGGCCGTCACGACGCATCGAAATTATCCCATGCCAAGCCAGCGGCGCGGTACAACACGGGAAAGGATGTTGGAGACGGTTTGGCGCAGAACCATGCCAAGCCAGTTGCGGGTGAGGATGAGTGATAAGAGATGAGCGAGAGCGCATCACAAGCCAGTTGGGGAGTAGAACAGAGGCGATCAAGTCCCAAGACCAAAGACCGAAGTGGACAATCCAAAATCCGATCCCGGCGCGCCGGGACGCAATTCAAAATGCACCATATCCCCCAGATTTACCGTTGCGGCGCGAAAATGAGCCGCGCCGCGCTGTTGCCGCAACGTCCGGCCGGCAAACCGTTTGCAGCGCGGCGGAATCGAAGCCGCATCTTGTTTTTGACAACGATAATTATTTTCCGACAACGATAATTCGACGCCCACGAACGCTTGGCCGTGGTCAGTGGTCCTAATCGACGGGGAAAAGGGAAAGAGCGGTCCGCGCGGCGGCGCAGTTGCCGCGCCCCGCAAGCCCGGCGGTGGAGAATCCCGGCCACGTCGATCTCAGGCGCGACAGATGGGCAGGTTGGGGCAGGCGGTGCGAACGCGCCGGTGATGATCCTTGGCAATTCGGTAAATCACGAAGCCGGCTACGGTCGGTGCGATCGCTTAAAAGCTTTTATAAGCCGACATTGATGCGTTGCTGCCGTGCTGTAACCTTATGTTCATCAATCGGTTGCCACCCGCGGGCGACGCGAAGCACTTGGATTCTTCACAAGTGTTTTAGCTTCTCCCCACTGGCCGAAGCTTTGTAGGCCCCATCTTCCGGTGGGGTGGGCGCCGCGCCCACCCCCCCGCCGCTGCCGTTGTTGCCGCGGCTTTTTGCACCCCGAGCGACGGCCGTCGCGCTCCACAGGGTGAAGGCCGCTCGTCGAAG